>JAZNUO010000228.1:0-16889 GCA_045592305.1 Eubacteriales bacterium
TTGTGGGCGAAAGAGTCGCGCAGATCAGGTGGAGGGTTTCTTAAGGGAGGCACCGTGGGTGACTCCCTTAAGTGGCGATTCTTTTGGTACTTTTCTTTCGCCACGGAAAGAAAAGTACATAGGCAAAACCCTTCTATAAACCCAAATTTTCACCCAATCCAACAAAAAAGGAGTTTCCCCATGAGCAACGAAATCTTTCGCAAGTACACAGACCCCGAGACCTTTGAGAAGATCGTAGACTATGAAAGCGTCACCGAGATGTGGAACCACTCGGTGGAAGCCTACCCCGACACCCCCGCCATCGTGGACAACGGCAAGACCTACACCTACGCCGAGCTGGATGCCATGACCGCCGCCTTCCGCGGAAAGCTGAAGGAAGCGGGTGTTACCCCCGGCTCTCTTGTGGGCATCCTCTGTCCCAATTCGGTGGAGTTCGTCAAGGCCTTCCTCGCCTGCGCCACCTACGGTATTCCTTCGGTGCTCATGCCCGCCCATCTGGACGAGAGAACCGTATTCGGTATGTCCATGATGTTCGGCATGAAGGCGGTCATCTACCACGAAGCCCTGACCGACAAGACCGCTATCATCAGGCAAACGGGCAACGCCGCCCTCATCCCCGCCGAGTCTGCCTCGGACACCGCCGTTCCCGCCATCCCCGTCCCCGGCGAGACCCTCTGTACCGTCCTCTTCACGGGGGGCACCACGGGCAAGTCCAAGGGGGCTAAGCTCTCCCACAGAGCCGTCATGGAGGGCACCAAGAACGGCTGCTACGGCATCCAAACAATCTTCGGCGAGCGCTACCTGCTGGTGCTCCCCCTGACCCACGTTTTCGGTCTCATCCGCAATCTTATGACCTCCCTCTACACAGGCAGTACCCTCATGATCTGCCGCAACAACAAGGATATGTTCCGCGACGTGGCGGTTTTCAAGCCCACCATCATGGTCATGGTCCCCGCTCTGGCCGAAATGGCGCTGGGGCTTTCCAAGCAGTTCGGCCGCAATATGCTGGGGGCGGACATGAAGACCATCATCTGCGGCGCGGCTCCCGTTCCTCCCTACCTCGTTCGTGAGTATGACAAGCTGGGTATCACCCTTCTGCCCGGATACGGTCTCACCGAATCCGCCAATCTGGTCAGCGGCAACCCCGAAGCCCTCCGCAAGCCCGAATCCGTGGGTCTGATCTACGGCGGCATGGAGTACAGGATCGTGGACGGCGAGCTCTGGCTCAAGGGCACCAACATGATGGACGGCTACGTGGGCGGTGCGGAGAATCAGACCGCCTATGAGGACGGCTGGTTCAAGACAGGCGACCTCGTCCGCATCGACGAGGAGGGCTACCTCTATATCACGGGCCGTATCAAGGAGATCATCGTACTCCAGAGCGGTGAAAACGTCTCCCCCGCCGAGCTGGAGGTGAAGCTCTACGGCATCGACGCGGTGCAGGACTGCGTGGTCTATGACCGCGTGGAGAACGGCGCGCAGATTCTCGCCTTGGAGATCCTCCCCCGTATGTCCGCCGTCAAGTCTCTGGGCATCGAGGATATGGAGGCCTACTTCCGCGAGGAGGTCAGAAAGATCAACGAGACCCTGCCCTCCTTCGAGCGCGTCCAGAAGATCATCCTCCGCGACACCGACTTCCCTCGCACCCCCGCCATGAAGATCGACAGAAAGAAAGCGAGTAACCCCCAATGAACAGACAAGAGATCAAAGCAAAGCTCTGTGAGATCATGAAGCTGGCCATGCCCTCCCTGGAGCTGACCGACGATACCCTGAGCGAGTCCGCGAGCCTTGCCGCCGATCTGGGGCTTTCCTCAGTGGGCGTCCTCTACGTGGTCATCGGCATCGAGGAGATGTTCGGCATCCGCTTCGATGACGTGGGCTTTTCCGACTTCGAGACCTTGGGCGACGTCATCGACTACATCGAAAAGAAGGTCAAGGCATGAAATGGATCCTCGGTGAGCCCAAAAGCGGGGACATGATCCGGGTCAAGGCGGGAACGATTCACCATTACGGCGTGTTCGTCTCGGACAGCGAGGTCATCCAGTTCGGTCTCGCCCCCAACGCCCGCCCAAACCTCAAGGACTCCGACATCGAGGTGCTGTCCACCGACATCGATACCTTCCTTGGGGGGCAGTTTCTGGAGGTGGCGGAGTTCGACCGCAAGGAGAAAAAGACCCACCCCGCCCCCGAGGAAGCCGTAGCCAAAGCCCGCGCCCGCATGGGTGAGCGAGGCTACCACATCCTCTACAACAACTGCGAGCATTTCGCCTACGAGTGCGTCACGGGGAAGCACTACTCCGAGCAGGTAGACGGGGTCAGACAGATGTTCAAGGGACTTTTCGGAAAGAAAAACGATTCATAGTCATCCCGGATAAAACCCTGAATTCGGGTCCCCTCTTACCCGCTTCACGGGAACTGTCTCCCTGCGGGTTGGTCACGCGCGGCTCTGCTGTCAACGGCAGTCATACACTACCGTCGAAAAAAGGGAACCGACCGAAATCGATTCCCCTGTTTTGATGGTTCAGGACTCCATAAATGGCGTTTGCTTATACAGATCCCCCGCCGCTCTGGGGGCAGGGTAGCACAGGGTAAAGAGGGCATCCGCCCGCTCTGCCAGCGTCCTCTGCCGACCCTTGGGAGCGTCGGCGGGCTTTGTCACCACCGAGAAAGGGGGGAGGGATCGGGCCCCATCCTTGCGCTCCCTCCGCCACTCGCGGAGAAAGGCGCGGCCGCGACTGTTCGCCCCCAACACCGTGGTATGATCCGGCTTCATGAGCAGATCGTCTCCGTCCACCCCCAAGACCCCGAAGAGCAGGGCGCGGCGAAGCCTTGCGTCGGTGTACTGCTTGGTGCGCAAAGCTTCCATAAAGCCCGATGCCGCGGGAGTCTCTCTCGCCACGCGGCAGATATGCCCCATGATGCCCCCGCCGCACTCGGCAAAGCCCTCCATGGAGGCGGGGTCAACCAAGCGGTAGTGGGTATGGAGGAAGGGCATGAGCCGGTCTCCGTCCACAGGCAGATCCCCCGACAGAAGCCCCGCCATAAGACGGGCGAGGGAGCCTTCGGGCATGGTACCCGTCAGAATGGACTCCATGGCCACGGGGTCGCAGGCCGCCTCCCGAATGAGAAGACGCAGGGCTGTAGCGGAGGGGTACGGGCAATCGGTGAGACTCTCGTCCCGATACGCCGCGCCCTGTCTTTTGACCATCTCGGCATGGGGGGCAGGGTATCCCTCCGCGCGATGGAGACGGAGAGCCCGCAGGTAGGCGATCCCCAGCAGATCGTTGGAGGAGGGAAAATCCGCGGGGAACGGGATGCGCGAGGATGACCGCAGAGCCTTGGAGAAGGCCGCCGCCGTCCCTATGCCGTTGCGACAGAGCTCCGCGTAGACGACCCCGAAGGAGGGGGAATGGATGGCGGCTTCGGCACTGTGAAGCAGACGGGCATCCCCCGTCTCGCTGCCGAAGGTCAAGGTATCCACGCCCAGTTGACTCAATATCCGTACTCCCGCGAAGGCGAAATGCTCCGCCCCCGCGCAGGACCATGGGAAGGGAAGCTCCACCACCAGATCGGCCCCGCCTCCCAGCGCGGTTCTCGCCCGCAGATAGGGATCCGCCATGGCAGCCTCGCCCCGCTGGACGAACCGCCCGCTCATGACGCAGACCACGCATCCGTCCTCTCCCACCTGCTCTCGCATACGGGAAAGCAGATAGGCGTGGCCGTTGTGGAAGGGATTGAATTCACAGATCACACCCGAGGCTTTCATAGGGGAGACTCCTTTCTGCTGGTTTGGACTTCAAATTTGGGTTTGTCGGGCAGGGGTTTCACCCCTGCACCCCACCAAAGGGACTTTTGGAAAAGTCCCTTTGGAATCTTCAAAACTTTCAAAAAACATTGATGAGAAATGTGTTTTAAAAGTTCTTGAAGGGAGTCCAGAGGGAAACTTCTTTCAAGAAGTTTCCCTTGGGCGTTCCCCCGCCTCTCCGTTAACCCCCAATTTTCTGCTTATCACTCACTCCAGTATACCACACCTCCCCGCCCCTGTCAAGTCATACGGGCGATTTTCCCAAAACCGCAGGGGAGATACGGGAATATTTTGAAAAACAAATCACAACAAAATTTCAAAAAACTCTTGACAATTCCGCAGAAATCGGGTATAATAGATGCTGTCGTGTTTTGCGCATATTCGAGGGAGGAGTTTGAGCATGAATCTGGATCTGAAGCCCATGCTTCGGGGTGAGATCACCCGATTGCCCATTGACTTCCCCATTGAGCCCGAAGCCCCCTACGGTGTCACCTTTGACGGCGACGTCCGCGTGTTCGGTGAGATCACCAATCAGGGCGGCTATATGCGTCTCACCGCCACCGCCGAGATCCCCTACAGCGGTGTCTGCGCCCGATGCCTGTCCGAGGTAAACGGGGTCTACACCATGCCCTTTGAGCGTACCGTTGTTACCGAGGGAACACTCACCGAGGAGCAGGAGGAGGACAACGTGGATGAATACGTCATCCTGCAAAACGGTATGCTGGATATCGACGATTCGGTGCGCGAGGCCTTGATCCTGACCTTCCCCATGCGGCTCCTCTGCGACGAGGACTGCCCCGGTCTTTGCCCCAAGTGCGGTAAGGCTCTGCGGGAGGGCGCTTGCGGGTGCTCCACCAAGGAGGTAGACCCCCGTTGGGCGGTGTTGGCAAGCCTCAGGTTCGACGAGGATAGTGAGAACGGCGAGGACAACAAGTAAACGCGACCCACATAATGTTGAATGATATGCCCGCAAGGGTATTCAGATAAGTGCAATGCCCAGGAGGAGGTGTCAATATGGCAGTACCAAAGTGTAAAGTTTCCAAGGCTCGCAGAGATACCAGACGTTCCAACAACACCAAGCTGGAGGCCTGCGGTCTCGTGAAGTGCTCCAACCCCGAGTGCAACGAGATGGTCAAGCCCCACCGCGTGTGCAAGGTTTGCGGCTTCTACGACGGCAAGAAGGTTCTTGACGTGAAGGCCTGATGGATCGAGTATCCCGCCGAAACACAAAAAAGGCTCTCTGTGTCTTTTGACGCGAGGGTCTTTTTTGTTTTTTCCGAGCATAGGATGGAGGGACTGCATTTTCATTTCGGGCTCTACCCGATTCCCCCAAGGAGGCACGGCATGGCGGGCAATTTGACCAACCGAATAAGCAAAATTCATAAAACTTACGTCCTCATAGGCGGGGGCGTGGGTATCCTTTTGGCGCTGTTCCCTCTGTGGATCGTGGGAAATCCGCTGCCCGTCCTCTATCTTTTGAAGGCCGATACCCTCCTGCCCCCCCTCTGGCTCATGGGACTTCTATGGCTGGGGGTCTACGCTTTTCTGGGCATCGCCGCGGGGTATGCGCTGGCCTGCCCCAACCGAAGCGGTACGTGGAACGCCCTCTGCTGGCGGGGAATGACCTTCCTTGTGGTGGAGGTGACCTTTTCTCTTTCGTGGTATAGTCTTTTGTTTGGTTCCTTTCTCCTGTTCCCTGCTTGGCTGTGTCTGTTCGGCGCCGTGGGAGCAGGGGGACTCTGTGCCCTTTCATGGTCCCGCTTCCACAAGCTCCCCGCCGTCTTGTCTCTGGCGGGCGCACTCTGGCATCTGTGGCTGCTCCTCCTCCAATTCTCTGTCATCCTGCACAACTGAATCGGCAATCTGCACAACCCCCTCGGGGGCGTTTTGTTCATAAAATGAAAAATTGCGATAAGCCGTTGACATTTTCCTTGAAATGTTGTATAATGATGCTGTCAAAAATAAACGTTTTGGAGGAATTCAACATGAAGCTTCTGAAGATTTTGGCTATTGCCATGGTCATCTGTCTGCTGGGCACCGCCTTCATCGCTTGCGACAAGGGTGGGGAGACCCCCGAGGAGACCACCGCGCCCGTGGCTGCGACATCCATCAAGGTCAACCTCATCATCAAGGATGGCTCCACTACCAAGTACCAGGGCGAGACCTCCTGCAACGGTACCCTGGGCGACGCTATCGAGATGTTCTGCGCCGGTGAATTCGAGGAAGAGATCACCTGCTTCGACGGGACCGGCATCCTGAAGACCATCGGCGAGCTGACCGCCGGCGACGGCAAGAGATGGAAGGCTTACTACGCTGACGAGGGTGAGTCCAAGGCCTTCGATTCCATCAAGGATCAGGCGCTCACCGAGGGCAAGACGGTCGTCATCGTTCTGGAGTAATTCCCATTCATACCCGAAAGCCCTGCCCATGCGGCGGGGCTTTTGCTATGGCGGGATTCTCTACGCCGTGTATGGGAAAAACAACCATCGGTTTATTGCCAAATGCCCCTGCTATGTGGTACAATATAAGGGATGCGTGCGCAAGACCACAACCAGCGCCGCGGAAAGGAACCATTGCCATGAGATACGATTTTTCCCGCATGGGCGAAAACATTGCCACCCTCCGCCGCGCCGCGGGTCTGACCCAGGAGCTATTGGCCGACCGCTTGGGAGTCACCTCCCAGGCCGTATCCAAATGGGAGCGCCAGCTCTCCTGTCCCGACGTATCCCTCCTTCCTGCCATGGCAGAGGTTTTCGGGGTGGATATCGACGAGCTGTTCCTCCGTGGTGAGGCAGACCCCGCCGCCTGTATTGATGCCCTCCCGTGGGAGGATGATGGCCGTGTCCGCATCGCCGTCTTTGAGGGGAAACGCCTCTGCCCCAGAGAGGTCTACGAATGCCCCGACGGCGAGGAGATGGTGCTTCTCATCCGTCACGAGGACGGACGGCATGCCTTGCCCTTCGGCATGGTGAAGCCCGCAGGCAAGCCCAAAAATCCACCCGAATAGCCGCGGCATACTATAGGCGGCGGAAAGGAGTTGATCGAAATTGAGTAAAAAGAAAAACACCCCCACCGAAAAGAAGCCCGAAAAGCTCTCTCTTCGCCGTGTCCTCCAAAACAATCTCTATATGCTGGGGATGATCCGCCGCGCCGCCCCCGCTTACATTGTCATCGATGTGATTCTCGATCTTCTGTGGTCGGTCATTGAATTCTTCAGCGGCTCCTTCCTCCTCAAGGTGGTGGTAGACCATCTGGGGGAGGGCGGCGACCCCATGACCCTTATGTGGTTCATTCTGGGTATGTTCGCCATTCATATTACGGTGTTCTTCGCCCAGCAGGCCTTTTGGCAGATTTACGCCCCCATCAGCCAGCGTAAGCTCTCCATGGCCATCCGTACCGCCCTCTACACCCAGATGCGGTCGGTGGAGCTGTCCTGCTATGAGGACCCCGCCTACTACGAAAAGTACGTCAAGGCCATGAACGAGGCCGAGGATCGGGCATTCAACGTCCTTTGGGCGCTGGAACGGCTCTTCGGTCAGGTCTTTTCCCTGATTGCCAACGCCCTCCTGCTCTGGAGCATCGACCCTATCCTCATGCTCTTTGCCCTCATCCCCTTTGCCGTAGGCTTCATCCGTAAAAAGCGCAATAAGATCGCCTTCAAGGAAAACGAGGACATCCAGAAGCTGGCGTGGAAGGCCAACTACATCCAGCGCGGCTTCTACCTGCAGGACTACGCCAAGGAAATGCGCCTGACGGGGATGTCGGACAAGCTCCTGTCTGATCTGGACGAGACTACCGTGGAGGTGGAGAGGATCAAGCGCAGGTACGGTATCCGCAACGCCGTTCTTGACTACGTCTGCCGCATCTCCCACGAGGTAGTCACCATTCTGGGCGCTTGCCTGTACGCCGTCTACGCTACCCTGGTACGGGGAACGGTGGGTGTGGGGGACTGCATCGTGGTGCTCAACTCGGTAGGCTCGGTATCAGGCTACCTCCAGGGATTGGTGACGAATCTGGTCTCCTTCCACGAGCACGCCCTGTACATCGAAAATCTCCGCTCCTTTTTGGACTACGAGCCAAGGATTCGGGAAAACCCCTCGGGCATTGTCGCGCGGGGCGGTGAGATCATGGTAGAGAATGTGAAATACCGCTACGAGGGGGCCGAGACCGACACCCTCCACGGTGTCAGCCTCCGTATTGCCCCCGGGGAGAAGGTCGCACTGGTGGGGCAGAACGGTTCGGGCAAGTCTACCTTCGTCAAGCTCCTGCTCCACCTCTACGAGCCAAGCGAGGGGGGCATCACCATGGACGGCGTTCCCATGAATGACCACACCCTTGCCTCCTGGCGGGGGAGCTTCAAGCCCGTCTTTCAGGATTACTCCATTTTCGCCCTCTCGGTAGCCGAGAACATCCTCACCCGCCCCATGCGGAGGGATCCCGAGGGAGAAGCCGCTGACCGCGCACTGGTGGAAAACGCCCTCAAGCAGAGCGGCGCATACGACCGTGTTATGAAAATGCCCCACGGCATGGATACCATGCTTACCCGTGAGTTCGACGATAAGGGGGAGGTTTTGTCGGGGGGCGAAGCCCAGAAGATCGCCCTGTCCCGCGTGTTCGCTTCGGATAGCCCCGTGGTCATTCTGGATGAGCCCACCTCTGCGCTTGACCCCGTGGCGGAGTATCAGCTCTTTGAGAACATGATGGAGGCCTGCGCCGACCGCGCCGTGATCTTCATCTCCCACCGCCTCTCCTCTGCCGTTTCCGCTGACCGTATCTACCTCTTTGAGGACGGTCGCGTAGTGGAGAGCGGAACCCATAAGGAATTGATGGAAAAGGGCGGTCACTACGCCGATATGTTCCGCAAGCAAGCCGAAAGCTACCGTGCGACCGATGCCGAGACCCGAGAGGAGGTGAGGGCATGAATTCCACCGTAAAAACCCCCAAGCGCCGCCGCGCCGCTACCGTACTGGTCTACGATGCCAAAATATTGGCCAAGGTCTGGAAGCTCTGTCCCTCCTACATCATCTTTCTGGCTCTGTGGTCGCTCATGTGGGCGGGCATCGACACAGCGGCGGTCTATTTCCGCAACGCCATGTTCAACGCGCTGGATACCTCCGATGTCTTCATGGACGTAGCGGTATTCATCCTCGCGCTGGCCGCCTTTTATCTCGTGGTATTCATTCCCGACCATATCTACAGCCTCATCATCAGCCCCATTCTGGATAACCGTCTGCGCTACCGTATGCACGCCGAGCTCTACCGCAAGGCTCAGCGCATGGATCTGGCCTGCTATGACGATCCCGACTTCTACAATCAGTTCGTCTGGGCCATGCGGGAATCCGATAACCGCGCCGTTGCCGTTGTCCGCGCCCTGTGGAATATCATCAACCGCGTCATCTCCGCCACCGCCATCTCGGCTTTGCTCCTGACCATCAACGTCTGGATGGGTATTCTCATGCTGACGGGAGTTGCCATTACGTTGGTGGTGGATTACTTCGGTGCCCGCCTGTGGGTGAGGGTCATGGAGAAAATGAATCCCCTGTGGCGCAGGGAGAGCTACATCACTCGGGTGTTCAACCTGTCGGACTACGCCAAGGAAATACGCACCTCAAACGTAGGGGACATGATGACCCGCGACTGTGAGGACACCGTGAAGGAACTGAACCGACTCGATCTCAAATACGGCAAGTGGTTCACCCTCCTCTACGGCGTAGGCTTCAATATCGCCCGCCGAGGCACCTACTACGCAACCATCCTCATCATGGTTTTCGAGCTCTCCGCGGGACGCGTGGGGCTGGGTGGCTTTGCCGCCGCCGTGGCCTCTCTGTGGATGCTCCAAACCATCATGATGAATCTGGCGGACTCCCTCATGGAGCTGCCCAAGCATGCCTTGTACATTGAGAAATATTTCAAGTTTCTGGAGCACGAGAATCACCTTGTATCGGGCACCGAGCCCGTCCCCGCCTTTGAGTCCCTGACCTTCGAGAACGTCAGCTTTACTTATCGGTCGGTATTCACCGAGGACGAGACAGCCCTGTCCGCCGAGATCAAGGCATTCGAGCGTAAAGAGAGAGGGGAAACAAACGCCGAGGAGGAAAAGCCCTCCGAGGAACGCCCCACGGTGCTGAAAAACGTCAGCTTCACCATCCGCAAGGGAGAAAAGACCGCCATTGTGGGCTATAACGGAGCGGGCAAGACCACCCTCATCAAGCTGGTCATGCGGCCCTACGATCCCACCGAGGGACGCATTCTCTACAACGGCCGCGACATCCGCGACTATGATCTCCATGAGTACCGCGACCGCATCGGCGCGGTGTTCCAGGACTACCGCATCTTTGCCGCCACCCTGGGTGAGAACGTCATGGGCGGGGGCTACGAGCGCACCCCTGAAAACGAGTCCCGCATCCGCGAGGCTCTGGACAACGCGACCTTTGCCGAGCGGCTGAATTCGCTGGAAAAGGGCTTGGAGACACCTCTGACCCGCGAAATCGACAAGGAGGGAGTCAATCTCTCGGGGGGCGAAGCCCAGAAGGTAGCCATCGCCCGCGTTTTCGTCCGTCCCTACGACCTCATCATCATGGACGAGCCCTCCTCGGCGTTGGACCCCGTGGCCGAGTACGAGCTCAACCACTCCATTCTGAACGCCGCCGACAGCCGCGACCGGACGGTTATTTTCATCTCCCACCGCCTCTCCACTACCCGCTTCGCCGACCGCATCTTCCTCTTTTCGGGCGGCGAGCTATGCGAGCAGGGAAGCCACGACGAGCTGATCGCCATGGACGGAAAATACGCCGAGATGTTCCGTATGCAGGCGGAGAAATACCGCAAGGGCGAGGGGATTGCCGCGGAATAAACCGTATCAAAAAAGGGTGACTCACCGAAAGGCAGAGTCACCGCTTTTTTATGGGAATGCTACGAAGCAAAAAGAAACGACCACCGCGAGAAAACGGTGGCCGATCTCTATGATTGGATGGTAAAGAACCTCACGAATCAAGCGCGGTTAACCTTACCGGAACGCAGGCAACGGGAGCAAACGGCGACGGTCTTGTGAGTACCGTCCACGACTGCCTTGACCTTGCGAATGTTGGGCTTCCAGGTGCGATTGGTTTTACGGTTGGAGTGAGACACATTCTGACCGTAAACAACACCCTTTCCGCAGACACTACATTTTGCCATGACTTGACACCTCCTTACTGTGGTTTCGGGCCTGTCAGGTTATGACACGCCTACAACATAAGACAACAGTCTGTATTATACCATAAAACTTTCAAAATTGCAAGAGCTTTTTCAAAAAAAGTTTGGAAAAATCGCAATATTTTTCAGGGCGGGGACTGTGCAGTATTCCCAACTCAAAACCTCACTTGCGGGAACGCTTTTCGGCCGCTTTCTGCTCCCGGAGCTCCTGCTTGGTGGGTCTGTCGGACTCAGGGAGGTCGGGGATCCCCATCTTGGTGATGTGGAAATCCTTCACGCCCGCGATGTAGGCCACGGTGGAGACCAGCATAGCGGGGATGGTGACGAGGAAGTAGCTCCACCATAGACCGTTGAGCGTCACTTCACCCACTTTGACGGTAGCCATCACGCCCATGTACATACCTTGAATCAGAAGGGCGATGAAGCGGGGAACGGTTTCCAGAGCGCCGAGCCCGCCGAGCTGCCCCGCGGTGATGAGGATGGCCAGCAGAAGGTTGATCGAGTTGGCGACGAGGGAGCAGAGAAGCCCCGTCAAAGGGCGGTAGGGAAGCTTGCCGTACTCCACGCTGAGACGGTCGCCCGAGCCCGTTTTCCAAGCCGAGCCGTATGTCAGAGCCAGATAAAAGACGATGGCTCCGATGCTGCTCCACAGAAGGAGAGCGTCACTCTCGGCCTTCGCCGCCGTCATGGCCAGAGCGAAGCCGAACATGGAGATCGCGATCTGGTTGAGAGCCAGCCGCACGCTTTCGTAAGAATATCGTTCGAAGAATGCTTTCATTTGGTCACACTCCTATTCGCAGTGACTTCTATTATACCGAAAAATTGTTTCCTCTTTTCCACAGAATTGTTACCAAATAACGATAAGTTGTGACAAATTCGTGAGCAGAGGGATAAATCCCGCAAAGTTTACATTTTGTCCACTTTTGCGGGAGTGGAATTTAGTATAATATCCATGTCAAAAATACGCAAGAAAGGCAGTTCCCACCATGCGCCACGAGATCAGCGTGACCGAATTCTCCCCCGTCGTGCGGGAGTTCGCCGGCTATAAAACCGTCATCCAAGGCTGCTCCCAGCGCACCGTGGAGCAGTACCTCATCGACCTCCGTACCTTCTTCCGCTACCTCCTCTGCGAGGGGGACAATGCCGTCCTTCATGACCCCGAAAAGTTCATGCAGATCACGGTAGAGTCGGTGGATCTGGACTTTTTGCGGGAGGTCTCCACCGATCAGATCTACGATTTTCTCCTTTACGTGGACTCCGAGCGGGAGAACCAGACCGCCGCCAAGGCCCGCAAGCTGGCCGCCATCCGCGCCCTTTTCAAGTTTCTCGTCAATAAGCGGGGCTACATGACCGATAACCCCGCCGCCAACATCGATTCCCCCAAAAAGAAAAAATCCCTCCCCAAGTTTCTCTCGCTGGATGAAGCCCGCGCCCTTCTGTCGGCGGTTCTGAACGATCCCGACGCCCGCCACCGCGAGCGGGACTTTTGTATCATTACCCTCTTTCTCAACTGCGGTATGCGTGTGGGAGAGCTTGTGGGCATCGACCTGCAGGACGTGGACTCCTCCCTACGGTCGCTCCGCGTGCTGGGTAAGGGAAATAAGGAGCGCATTATCTACCTCAACGAGGCCTGCCGCGAAGCCCTCTCGCAGTACCTCCTTGTTCGCAAGGGGGAAGCCTACACCTCCTGTACCGACCGCGCCCTGTTCCTCTCCAACCGCCAAGCAAGGCTTTCCATCCAAGGGGTGCAGGTCACGGTGCAAAAGTACCTGAAAATGGCGGGACTCGGCTCCAAGCATTACTCGGTGCACAAGCTCCGCCACACCGCCGCCACCCTCATGTACCAGTCGGGGGAGGTGGATATCCGCGTCCTCAAGGATATCCTCGGCCACGAGCAGCTCAACACCACCCAGATCTATACCCACGTCAGCAACCGCAACATGGAGGAGGCTATGAAGCATAATCCGTTGTCGGGAGAGAAGGACTGAGAATGCAAAATGCGAAATGCAAAATGCAAAATCAGGAACGGGAAACCGGAATAAGGCTGACAAAGGATCTTTACTTCAGAAAGGAAACCAACCTATGTCCAAGCTCCATTGGAAAGGCTCCGCTCTTCTTGCCCCTACGCCCCCCGTCATGGTGACGTGCGGGGATATGGAGACCGCTAACATCATCACCGTCGCCTGGGCGGGGATCATCAACACCCACCCGCCCCGCGTCTCCATCGCTATCCGCCCCACACGCCACTCCTACGGCATCATCAAGGAGCGGGGAGAGTTCATCATCAACCTCACCCCCGCCTCCCTCGTGCGGGAGTGCGACTACTGCGGCATCTACACAGGGGCGAAAGTAGATAAATTCGAGAAAACGGGACTCCACAAGGAACCCGCCGTAGAGGTAGCCTGTCCCATCATCGCCGAATGTCCCCTCGCTCTGGAGTGTAAGGTCATCGACATCCTCCCCCAAGGCACACACGATCTCTTTTTAGCCGAGGTGGTGGGGGTGGACGTGGACGAGTCTGTTCTGGACGAGAGCGGCAAGCTCTGTCTGGACCGTGCGGGACTCATGGCCTTCGCCCACGGGGAATATTTCGCTCTGGGAGAGGTCATCGGCAAATTCGGCTTCTCGGCGGCGAGAAAAAAGAACTCCAAAGCCAAGCAGCGAAACGCGAAGTCAAAAACCGCTTTTTCCCATTCCACCCACAAATTACCGCCTCCCAAAACACCCCTCGGGGATTGACAATTCCGCAAAAAAATGGTATAGTATACACATTCTGATACATCGGGAGATTCCATGAAATCCAAACATATCTTACCAATCCTCGCCCTCCTGCTCGCCCTTCTGTGCGGCTGCGACAAGACCCCGCCTCAAGCCCCGCCCGAGAGCGATTTTCTCCCCGTGACCGAGGAGACCGCCCCGCCCGAGAGCGATTTCCTCCCCGTGACCGAGGAGACCTCCGAGCCCGAAAGCCACCCGACGGTAGAGGAGCACACCCACTCGTTCACCGAGACCCTGATCCCCCCCGCCTGTGAGACCGAAGGCTTCACCCGCCTCTCCTGCGCCTGCGGCTATACATACGATACCAACCACACCCCGCCCACGGGGCATACCCTCACCGAGACCGTCATCCGGCCCACCTGTACCGAAGGGGGCCACACCCGCCACCAATGCGCCGCCTGTGACTATGGCTACAGCACTGACCCCACGCCCCCTCTTGCCCATGCCAACGCCACCGCCGAGCGGGTCTACCCCACGCCGAGCCGCGACGGCTATACCCTCCACACCTGCCCCGACTGCGGGGAGAGCTACACGGATAGCCCCGTCAGGTACAGGGACATCGTGACGGGCGCTTACGTGAGCAATACCCAAGCCCTCATGCAGGGGGTGGACACCTCCAAATGGAACCACGAATACGGCGCGTCCCTCGCGGACATCAGGCCGTTGGACTGGGAAGCCCTGAAGGCGGCGGGGATGAACTTCGTCATACTCAAGGCAGGCTCCACCAAGGGCATCGACCCCGCCTTCGAACTGGACTACCGTGACGCGAAGGCCGCGGGACTACAGGTAGGAGCCTACTTCTACACCTACTCCGCCACGGTGGAGGATACGGTGCAGGATGCCGAGATGCTTTTGACCTGGCTGGAAGGGAAGCAATTTGAGCTGCCGATCTACTTCGATGCCGAGGATGCCTCCCTTACGACGCTGGACGGTGAGACCCTCACCGCCCTGTGCGCGGCCTTTACAGAGAGGCTCTGGGAGGAGGGCTACTACGCCGCCCTCTACACCAACACCGAGTGGCTGTACAACCTGCTGGACACCCAATGGGTCAAGGAGAATCTGGACGTGTGGTACGCCCGCTATACCGCCACCCTCCCCGAGGGACAGGAGTCCTTCTCGCCCGCCGACCGTGACTTTGCCTGGAAGGACGGCACCGCCTACAAGCCTGGGGAGACCGACAAACGCTTCGGTCTCTGGCAGTACACCGATAACGGCAGCGTCGAGGGCTTCCGCTACCCCTTCGATTTCAATTACGCCTTCAAGGACTACGAATCCGTCATGCGCAAGTGGGGACTGAACGGCTTTTCCGCCGAGGATCCCCGCATAGCGACCGCCTCTGCGGCGGTGTGAAAAATGAGTGCCGTTCTTTTGGGACGGCACCTTTTCTTTGTGCAAAATCCCCGAAAAATTTTCGGTAAATCCTCTTGACAAAATCCGCGATGTATGCTATAATATGCAAGTCGTGTGAAAGTGCGCTGATATAGCTCAGACGGTAGAGCACCTCATTGGTAATGAGGAGGTCATCAGTTCGAATCTGATTATCAGCTCCAAAAGCCCGAGGATACATCCTCGGGTTTTTGTGTGAAAAAACCGTAAAAACCCAAAAGATTTTTCGAAAACCTATTGACAAATTCGGAAAAATCGGGTATAATATGCAAAGAGTTTGCCGATTGGCAAGCGGAATCTTTCTGTAAACCGTCGGCGGCTATCTCCGGCGTATGCGAGGGGAGGGAAAAAGTCATGGCAGAAGTCAAGGTAAAAGAGGGCGAGTCTCTGGACAGTGCTCTCCGTCGCTTCAAGCGTCAGTGCGCACGGTCGAACATCCTGACCGATCTTCGCAAGCGTGAGTACTACGAGAAGCCCAGCGTCAAGCGCAAGAAGAAGTCTGAAGCAGCACGCAAGAGAAAGTACAAGTAATTGTATTCAAAGAACCGTCCTTCGGGGCGGTTTTTTGATTTATCAGCCTCTCTCATTTCGCGTTTCCTCTTGACATTTCGTGCGATTGGGTGTATAATATCCCATGAACAGATATAGATTGAAAGCAATCGAAGATCTGTACTTAATGAGGAGGATGTTATTATGGACATCTTAAAGAAGCTGTTCCCCCTGTCCTTCAAGATGACGGGCTCGGTGGCGAACCTGATTATCGGTACGATTATTTACGTAGTACTTGGTGCTATCGTAGGTACGGCTGTTGTACTGCTCTCTCAGATTCCCGTATTGGGAATTATCATCAGTCTGGTGGGTAGTTTGGTCAGTATTTACGTTGCCGGCGGTATCGTGGTCATGTTCCTGTACCACTTCAAGGTGCTCAAGGACTGATCCGGCAGGCAGGACTCCAAACAGCAAAACCAAACAGACAGCGGGTCGCCGTTTCCCATGCGGCGGCCCCATTTTTTTAAAGGACGTACATATCCATGAGATCCATTCAACTCGTCAAGGACCGCACCTTCTATAAGGATTTTTTCTCCATCTGGTCGGTTCTGGTCCTCCACAATATCATCACCCTGGGGGTCAACCTCCTGGACAACGTCATGGTCAGCGCCTACAGCGAGGCCGCTATGGCGGGGGTCAGCGCGGTCAATCAGGTGCAGTTCTTGTTCCAGCAGCTCACGCTGGGAGCGGGGGATGCCGCGGTGGTGTTGGGCAGTCAGTATTGGGGGCAGAAGCGCACCGAGCCCATCAAGCGCATCGCCGTGGGCGCGCTTCTGCTGGGGGCGGCTCTCTCCCTTTTGTTCTTTACCGTATCAGCCATCGCCCCCGCGGGCGTGGTTTCCCTCTTCACCGACGATCCCGCCATTCACGCCGCGGGCGTGGAGTACCTGAGGATCATGAAATACTCCTTTCTGATCTTCGCCCTCACCAATCTCCTGCTCTCGGCTCTGCGGAGCGTGGAAACCGTCCGTATCGGCTTCTGGGTCTCGCTTTCCACCCTTCTGGTCAACGGCGGACTCAATTACCTCCTCATCGAAGGACGGCTGGGCTTTTCCCGTCTGGGAGTCACAGGTGCGGCTGTCGCTACCCTGTCTGCGCGGGTGGTGGAGCTGGCGGTCGTTGTGATCTACATACTCTGCATCGACAAAAAGCTTTCGTGGCGCATCCGCGATTTCAT
>JAZNUO010000229.1:0-1574 GCA_045592305.1 Eubacteriales bacterium
CAAGAAGTTTCCCTTTGGCGTTCCCCTCGTCTCCCCTATAAACCCCAATTTGAAGGGTGGCCGAATCGTCACACTCTTTTTCGCGTTTTTTTCAAAAAATACTCGAAAACCACTATACAAAAATCGAATTTTGTGCTATAATATACTCTGTATACTTATATAAGTTTTGAAAGGAATCTCACCATGGCATACCGTGACAGAAACGGCAAGGGCGGCGACACCCGCGGTGTCAAGAAGTACCCCGCCGACAAGAACTTTACCCCCAAGGGAGACAGACCCTACAAGGAGAACCGCCCAAGCGAGGGTAAGCCCTTTGAAAAAAAGGAGTACGGCGACCGCAAGCCCTACGATAAGAAGCCCTATGACAAGCAGGCGCACGATAAAAAGCCTTACGATAAAAAGCCCTACGGCGACCGCCCCCGCGATGAGTACAGGACTTATGAGAAAAAGCAGTATGACCGCGACGGTGACTTCGAGGACGGCAACACTCCCGAGACCGAGGGCGGTTCCGAGAATTTCGCTCTCGGAACGGTCATTGGCCGCAACGCCGTCCGCGAGCTGCTCAGGACCGACCGCACCGTGGATAAGCTCCTGGTGCGCCGCGGCGACCGCGAGGGCTCCATCGTGGCGCTGGTGGCCGAGGCGGTGGAGAAGAACATCCCCATCGTGGAGGTGGATAAGGCCAAGCTGGACTCTCTGGCGGGCTTTGTACCCCATCAGGGAGTCATCGCCATGGTGGCGCAAAAGGACTACTGCACCGTGGAGGACATCCTCGCCATCGCTGCCGAGCGGGGTGAAGTGCCCTTTATCGTCATCGCCGACGGCATCACCGACCCCTACAATCTGGGCGCGCTGATCCGTTGCGCCGAGGGCTGCGGTGCCCACGGACTCATCATCCCCCGCCGCCGCGCCGTGGGTCTCACCGCTCTGGTGGCCAAATCCTCGGCGGGCGCTATGGAGCATCTGGCGGTGGCTAAAGTAGCCAACATCCACCAGACCGTTCTCGACCTGCAAAAGGAGGGCATCTGGGTCTACGCCGCCGAGGCGGGAGGCTCTGCCCACTACGATACCAACTTCAAAGGCCCCTGCGCCCTTGTCATGGGCAGCGAGGGGGACGGCGTGTCCCGCGTGGTGAAGGATACCTGCGACGGAATCGTCTCCATCCCCATGTACGGTCACGTCAACTCCTTCAACGTCTCCACCGCCGCCTCGGTCATTCTGGCCGAGATCGCCCGCCAGCACCATAAAGAGTAATTTCTACTTGTCACATAAAGAAAAACGAAGGGAGGGAACGACTTGACCGATCAGAAGAACCCCCAAAATGAGACCGTGGATTGGGCCGAGCGGCTGAAGGCCTCCATGAACCAAGCCCCCGAGGAGCGTGCTACCCCCGCCCCCGCGGCCGAGGAGGATGACCTCGCCGCCCTGCTCCGCGCTCAGCTCGCCCACCGCGCCGAATCCACCGACACCGCTGTCTACCATCTGGATACCAGCGAGTTCGAGGAGGACGGAGAGAATACCGACCCTGACGAAAACGGGGAACCCGACACCTCCGCCGATCTCCCTTGGGACGA
>JAZNUO010000230.1:0-1769 GCA_045592305.1 Eubacteriales bacterium
GTGAAGGCGGAGTGCAAGGCGGAGGTGAAGGGTCTGATCCACGATACCTCGGCTACGGGTGCCACCATCTTCATTGAGCCCATGGCGGTGGTGGATGCCAACAACGAGATCCGCATTCTCCACACCAAGGAGGAGCGGGAGATCGAGCGAATCCTGTCCGAGCTGTCGGCGGCGGTAGGGGACGTGTCCGACGCTCTGTGGCTGAATTACAAGAACATTAATGAGCTGGCCTTCGTTTTCGCCTGTGGGGAGCTGTCGGCCTCCATGCGGGGGGTGGCACCCATGATCTCGGGGGATCGGGCGGTCAATCTGGTGGGGGCCAGACATCCCCTCATCGACAAGGACAAGGTGGTGCCCATCACCATTTCCCTGGGAGACACCTTTGACACGCTGGTCATCACGGGTCCCAATACGGGAGGTAAGACGGTGTCCCTCAAGACCATCGGTCTGTTCGCCCTGATGGTGCAGTCGGGTCTCCACGTGCCCTGTGAGGCCGAGTCCTGCATTTGCACCTACGATACCATTTTAGTGGATCTCGGTGACGAGCAGAGCATCGAGCAGTCCCTGTCCACCTTCTCGTCTCACATGGTGAACATCGTCACCATCATGGAGCAGGTGGGGGAGCGGTCGCTGGTGCTCTTCGACGAGCTGGGGGGCGGAACCGACCCTGTGGAGGGCGCGGCGTTGGCGGTGGCCATCATCGAATCCGTCCGTGACGCGGGAGCGTGCTGTGTGGCGACCACCCACTACGCCGAGCTGAAGGCGTACGCCCTGGACACCCCCGGGGTGTGCAACGCCTCCTGTGAGTTTGACGTGGAGACCCTGAAGCCCACCTACAAGCTGATCATCGGCGCGCCGGGCAAGTCCAACGCCTTTGCCATTTCCGAAAAGCTGGGTCTGTCCCCCGCCATCATCGAGCGGGCGAAGGAGCGGGTGAGCTCGGACAATAAGAGCTTTGAGTCGGTCATCGAGCAGCTTGAGAACAGCCGCGTACAGATGGAGAAGGAGCGGGACGAGGCCAAGCGGCTTCGTGAGGAGTACGAGCGATTCAAGGAGGAATCCGAAAAGCAAATTCGCAAGAAGGTGGAGAGCGCCGAGAAGGAGGCCGAGGCTACCCGCAAGAAGGCCGCCGCCATGGTGCAGTCCGCCAAGGCCTCCTGCGACTTCATCTACGAGCAGATGGAGAAGATGAAGAAGGCCCAGGCCGCCGCCCAAGCCGCCGCCGAGCTGGAGGCCGCCCGCAGAGCCGTTCGTGATCATCTGCGCACCACGGGGGACATTTTCGATCCCATTGAGGTGCAGGAGGAGGACGAGGGGTACGTGCTGCCCAGACCTCTCCGTAAGGGCGACAAGGTGAAGATCGTGACCATCCACAAGGAGGGTATCGTCACCGAGGAGCCCAAGGGGAATCTGGTGGCGGTGCAGGCGGGCGTGGTGCGCACCAAGGCCCGCTTGGAGGATCTCCGCCTCATCGAGGAGGACGAGCGGGGGCAGAAGAAGAAAAAGGAGCAGCCTCGGGTCAAGTCCACGGTTTCGGTGGAGCGCTCCAACCAGTTCAAGAGCGAGATCGACCTCCGCGGCATGACGGGGGACGAGGCGTGGTTGGCGGTGGATAAGTATCTGGACGACGCCATTATGTACAATATGCAGTCGGTGCACCTCATCCACGGCAAGGGAACGGGGGCGCTCAAGAACGCTCTGTGGAAGTTTTTGCGCGGAGACAAGCGTATCGCGTCCTTCCGTATCGGCAAGTACGGGGAGGGCGACGG
>JAZNUO010000231.1:0-7840 GCA_045592305.1 Eubacteriales bacterium
CGACTGGTTCGCGGGCGGCGGTCGGATCGCGGGCCTGCTCTGCATGGGAACCTACTACCCCGCCCAGTGCCTTCTGGCTCTCTCGGGGCTGATCGGAAGCCTTGAAATGAAGCGGGATTGAAGCAAAGAAATTGGGGTTTAGCGGGCAGGGGGTTCACCCCTGCCCCCCACCAAAGGGACTTTTGAAAAAGTCCCTTTGGAATCTTCAAAACTTTCAATAAATCATTGGTAAATAATGCTTTTTTGAAAGTTCTTGAAAGGGGGTTCGGGGGAAAACTTCTTTCAAGAAGTTTTCCCCCTGTCGTTCCCCTCGCCTCCCCGACAAACCCAAATTTGAAGCTATTCGCTAAACACAAGAGCCACCCCGCGACCGAGGTGGCTTTTTCTATGGGTTCTTTACTTCTTTCGCCGTCTGAAGATTTTGGAGCGGAACAAAAGAATATTCATGGCCGCGAAGAACAGCAAAAAGATGAGAAAGGTCAGCACGGGCTTAACGGGCGCCAGGGTTGCCAAAAACATCATGGGGAAGCCAAAGACGATGGCGGGGAAATTCTGGTAGACCATGTTGTCCGAGGCGGGGGTGCGGAACTCGCCGTCCACCTCGCGCAGCAGGATGACACCCGTGGAGGCAGTGCCCGTCAGCATACCGTACATGGTGAGGAACTGCTCCTCCACGTAGTCGGGGAACAGCACCTTGGCCACGATGCGGTTGTAGACGTAGGTGATGATGAGCCCTGCCACGCCGAGGATGAGGATGATGCCCCAGTAGTTCTCCAGAATGTCCAGACGGATGGCGGCCACGCCCGCCACCACCATGAGGTCGAAGAAGAAGTTGCTGGCGCGGGTCATGAGGAAGTTGTTGGTGTACTTCTTCTTAATGACCTTCTTCCTCATAAGGAAGTTCAGAAGCACCTTGATGAGGGTGGCGGTCAGCACGCCCAGAAGGAAGTTGAAGCCGTAAACCACCGAGCGCATACCCGGTAGGAGTTTACCCAGACCGAACATGAGGAGGTAAGCGGCGGCGTAGGCCACGATGATGAGAGCGATCTGCACCGTCATCTTGTCCATGCTCTCCTGCATGGGGATCTCCCCCGACTCCTCCACCGCCTCGGTGTGGGTACTGCCGTCGCGGCGGTCGGAGAGTACCAGCTTGCCCCGCTTCTTCATGACGTTCAGGTGAATGACACCGCCGATGGCAGCAGAGAGGAAGCCCAGCGCGGCGATGGTGAGACCGAAGCTCTTACCCCCCGCGAAGCCGTGCTCCACCTCGTAGATGGTGCCGTAGTTCATGGCCTGTCCCGTGCCCTGACCGTAGCCGAAGGGGAGAAGAACACCCGCGGCGGCGAAGAAGTCCTTGACAACGAGGGCGGCGATCATGGTAATGCCCATGCCGAAGATGGCTTGGAGCAGGTAGGTGGAGACGGTGGTCACGCCCGAGTTGAAGATCTCGGTGGTGCGCTGCTTATTGAGCTTGCCCCCCGAGGTCTTGAAGGAGGAGGCGATGAAGCCCAGAGCCAGGGCGTGGTAGGTGATGATCTCCAGGTTGGCCGTGCCATTCCCGTTGAAGGCGGCGGTGTCAAACATGACCTCCCTCGTGATGGCCTTGAAGATCGCCGCCACGACGAGCAGGATGGCTCCCCCCAGAACCGAGGTGGGAATCAGGGATCGCCGAAGGATCGGAATGGTCTTTTTGAGGATGTTACCCACCAAGAGGCTCCCCAGAAGCACCGCCATAAGGATCATCCAGCCCCAGATCTCAAAGTCCCAAAAATTGCTCATTGTCGTTACCTCGTTTCAGATTCTTGCAGCGATGGAAGAAATGCACGTACTTGATGGCGTTGAATCGCTTACCTCCTTTGAGCTGGAAGATGCGATTTCCGAAGTAGATGTTCGCCTTGTTGCGCCCCAGCACCGTAACGGCGGCGGTCTCGTCGAAGGAGAAGATCATCTCCTCCCCACCCACGTTCAGGGTGATGCTGTGACCGTACAGCTCCACGGTGGCCTTCTTGTCCAGAAGCACCTTCTTCTTGCAGGGGATGACCTCCGAGGCCCGCACCCTTTCCACGTACAAAGGCTCGGGCACCTCTCTGAGGTCAATGCTGTTGACGTAGGCCTCCTGCGCGTCATACCAATCCGCCACGAAGCGGTAGGGGAAGTCACCCTCCAGCTCCTTGGTGGGGAGGTATTTCGCCTTGCGACGGCATCTCAGGCAGGTCACGGTGTCCTTATGGCTTTCAAAATCAGAAAGCCCGCAATAGGGGCAAACGTAAAGAAGCCGCTCCAGATACTCGGCGGTCCTGCGGTGGCAAAACTCCCCGTCGGCGCAGGCCTCGTTGACGTACAGACCCTCTCTGACCGCCTCGTACAGCTCGTCGTCGGTCATGGTCCTGTACTCCTCGGGATAGATCACGCGGGAGACGTAGCACCGCATTTTGCCCCGGCGGACCACGTTACTCCAGCGGGGCTCCACCCCGTAGCCGCCCTCCAGACGGTAGAGGAGAATGGGCATTCCCATCTTTTTGGCCAGCGGGATGATGGCGGGGCTCATGTACTCGGTACGGCCGCTGTAGGTGCGGTTGCCCTCGGGGGCGATGGCGATGGAGCCGCCCTCCTTGGCCACGCGGATGCAGGTCATGACGGCGCGGACGTCGGCGGTCTGCTTCTTGATGGGAATGGGCGCGATCAGCCAGCGGATGAGGCTCGACACCCAGCCCATGGAGAAGATGTCCTCGGTGGCCAGATAGTAGATGTTCCCTTTCACCGACATACCCACGAAGAATTGATCGAAGGGGGTCTGGTGGTTGAGCAGGATGCAGTAGGGTCTGTCCTCCCACTCCTTGAATTTTTCCACCGTGGCGTGGTAGCGGAGCTTGCAGTAGGTGCCCAGCGTATAGTACAGGATGTTGCGCACCACCTTGTGGCGGGGACGGATCCATGGCTTCGGCTTCTTCTTCGCCGCGGGCTTCTGAACGGTTTCGGATGCCATGAGGTCGATCACCTCCGTTGCTGAATTGTATTCATTGTATGAACTGTCTATGAAATATATTATACGGCATTTTCCATCATCTGTCAAGTTGATTTGTCAACTTTATTTGGAAATTTACATTTTTCCCATGTCCTCGCAACGGTTTGCACATCAATTAGAACCGTGCGGGAGAGAGAAAGGGAACCGCCCCGGGTGTACAGGGTGGTTCCCTTTCGATTGGCTCACTCCTCCGTCACGGTCCTGAGCAGAATTTTTTGCGCGAAGCCCCCCCGCTTGGCGGCCTTCTCGGCGCGGACGGATTCCAGCTCGGCCACGGTATACCCTCTCGCTTGAGCGCAGGCGTAGACGACCTCCAGAAGGTCGGCCAGCTCCTCGATGTTTTGGCCTTGGCGGTACTCCGCCAGCTCCTCGTCCAGCTTGGCATCGAGAAGGCGGAGGTAGTCGGAGTCGGACAGGATCTCGGTCTCGCAGGAAGCACCTGTGGACTCTATGATGGCGGGGATGTTGTCGCGCACCAGCTTGTTATAGGTCTTGACAGCCACAGATCCCTCCTTAGGGGGCAACGGGGCACACGAACTCTTCGTAATCCAGCGGGGACATCTGGAAGCTATAGGCCGCGCTCTCCCCCGCGATGCGCACGGAGACGTAGCCCGTGACGTTTTCCAGACGGACCTCTTGAATGAGCTCCTCGGAGTTGGGCTTGATCTCGGCAACGATCTTGCCGTCATGAACCACCACCATGCGGAAATTGCCCTCCGTCACCGACAGGGTATTGATGCTGAAAACCACATCCGAGGGCAGGACGTAATTGTTGTACAGCAGCTCGCTGACACCCGTGAACTTGTTTGACTCGAAATGCTTGGCGTCGCCGATCAGCGCCTCCCGCACGGTGACGGGTGTCAAAGCGCCCATCTTGTTTTGGATAATGTCCTGATCGGTGATGGTGGTCAGGGCGTAGTTGTCGGGACCGTTGGTGTCCTCAATGTGCTTGAGACCCGAGCCAAAGATCCAGAGCAGGGCAACCGCGATAAAGACCGCGACACCTGCTACGAGCAATACCTTCTTGAGCTTTTGATTCATACGTATCTCCTTTTCCGATCCCTTGGGATCTTGATTATTTGACCATACCGTAGCCGCCCGCGTACTTACTGACCTCGGACACGGCCACGAAAACCTTACCGTCGCAGGACTTTCGGATCTCCCCCAGCACCCGAGGGGTCTCCTTACGGGGGAGGACCACGAAGATCATGTTCATCTTCTCCTTGGAGCCCTGACCCTCAAAGACGGTGTAGCCCCGACCGTTTTCCTTCAGGTAGGCGGTGATCTTGGCGGTGCTCTCGTCCGAGGCGATGAGCTCCAGATTGGAGGTGCCCAGCGCGATCTTACTCTCCAGAGTAGAGCCTAAGAACAGACCCGTGGCGTAGCCGATGCAGTAGAACACCAGCAAAAGCAGGTTGTCCCCCAGCGTGCCGATGAGGGTGGAAATGACCAGACCCCAGATGGCGCACTCCACAAAGCCCAGCCCCGCGGCCTTGAGGCGTTGCCCCTTGACCATCATGCAGGTCTTGAGGGACTGGATGGTGATCTCCACGATCTTGGCGGCGCAGACCAAGAGGCAGACGAGGATGGGGGATATGCCCCGCAGGGTTTCGAGGAATTCGGACATGTTGGGTTCTCCTTTGCTTTGTTTCACCCCATTATACCACACTTCCCTCAAAAATGCAAGAAAAATTTTCTCCCGCGTCTCTGCCGTCTCCTTGAACTGTTGAAAAAACGGGGAAAATGTGCTATAATAGCCCTATCCCCCCGAAAGGAGACCGCCATGACCCGCCAAGACCTGCTGAACCATATCGCCGACACCTACGGCATCGCCCCCGACTACCCATTCGAGGGAGACTTCACCACCGCCGTCTGCCGCCACGGGGGCAGCCGCAAGTGGTTCGCCCTCCTCATGGAAATCCCGAGATCCCGTCTGGGGCTTGCGGGGGATGGGTCTGTGAACGTGGTCAACCTCAAGATCTCCCCCGAAATGCTTCCCTCTCTGCTACAGGAGCGCGGGGTGTTCCCCGCCTACCACATGAGCAAGACCCATTGGGTCACGGTGGCGCTGGACGGGTCGGAGGTGAGCGCCTCGGATGAAATGGCGGCGTTTCTCACGGAGGTGAGCTTTACCCTGACCGAGAAAAAGAGAAAAAAGTAAAAAACAAAAGCCGATCGGACGAGGAACGAGGGATTCCTACCGATCGGCTTTTTATTTGGCGGGAGGTTGCAACCTACGAGTCGGGCACTCGCCACGCTGTGGGTCTTTACTTCCGATAGAAGCTGTTCCCCCCGATGAATTCCCGCACCACGCTGGTGGGGGGGATCTCGTCGTCCGCGTCGGCCTCGTGGATGAAGTTGAGAATTTTGACAATGACGCGCACGCGGCTGTAGCAGGGCTCCGAGGGCTCGACGGCTAAAAGCAAGGGGAAGATGTGACGCTTCAGCACCGCAAGCTCGTAGAGGGTGGAGCTGTTGAAGATCACGTCGGCGTTCTCCTGGAAGGGGTAGATCCACCGCTCCTCGCCGGCGCGCACCGAATCCCACATGGACAGGGTCTGCTGTACCGAGGCTCCGCGAGTCTCGTAGTCCCGCACGATGCGGCGAAGCAGGCGGAGGTAGCTGCACGGGATGCGGCTGTGAAGATCCAGATTCAGGGGGAGCAGGGGGCTGACGTAGACACGGAACACCAGACGGGGGTCCAGATCCTTGGGAAGAAGGGCGGGGTTGAGACCGTGAAGCCCCTCCACGATGATGACCGACTCCTCGGAAAGCCGCATACGATGACCCACCCACTCCCGCTTGCCGCGCTTGAAGTTAAAGCAGGGGATCTCCACCTCCTCGCCGTCCAGGAGAGCGCGGAGATGGCGACCGAACAGGTCGGTGTCGATGGTATTGATGTGCTCCAGGTCCACGCTGCCGTCGGGGGCGACGGGGATACGGTCGCGGTCGATGTAGTAATCGTCCAGACTCATGAGGATGGGGAGCTTTCCGTGCACCCGCAGCTGGGTGGCCAGGCGGTTGGCGGAGGTGGTCTTGCCCGAGGAGCTGGGACCCGCCAGCATCACCGTCCGTGCCCCCCGCTCACAGATCATGTCCGCGATCCGGGAGAAGCGTTTTTCGTGGAGAGCCTCGTTGACCCGGATCAGCTCCCGCAGACCCGTCTGCCCATGGGAATCCACCAGCTCGTTGAGGTCTGCCACCGTCTCGCACCGCATGAGCTCGCCCCAGCGTTTGCCCTCGGTGTAGACCTGGAAGAAATTGGGCTGCTCGTAAAACTCGGACACGCGGTCGGGGTTTCGCGCGTCGGGGTAGACGAAGATGAAGCCCTCGGGGGCGGGAAGAATGTCAAAGGAGCGAAGATACCCCGTGGAGGGAGCCATCTCACCGTGGTAGTATTCCATGAAATCACCGTTCTCGTACACGTCCAGCGTGGACTTTTGGCGGTAGGAGAAGAGCCGCGCCTTGTCGGACTGACCTTGGGCGGCGTAGTAGGCAATCGCCTCGGCGGTGGGGATACGGCGGCGGCGCAAGAGGAAGTTCTCGGATACAATCCTGTCCACCTCCCCGCGGAAGGCGGCCACGTCAAAGCTCTCCACCCCCGTGACACGGACGTACATACCCGTCCCCAGGGTGCAGGTCATCTTGGCGGTGGCGGCGGGCCAAAGGCGGCGGATGGCTAAGAACAGCACGAATTGGGCGGTGCGGGTGTAGGCATCCCGCCCGTCGTGGTCGGTGTAGTACAGGAGCTTCACCGCTCCGCCCGAGGCGGCCATGGCCTTGCGGACAGATTCGCGATCGGGGGTAACGTCTTTCTGCCGCAGGGGGATGTAGTTGAGGGTAAAGATGCGCCCCGCGATGCGGGCGGCGATGGGATCGGTGGAGAGCTTTCCTTGGATCAGCCCCCGCTCTCCCAGCATATCGAACAGGGACTGTTCGGGCTTGGGGGTAATTTCGTAACCGTCGATCAAAAGCTTCATGGCGGTCTCCTTTCCTCTAACAAAAAACGACTACGCGGCGAAGAAACCGGTAGTCGACCATTCATCGGTGGCTTGTAGAAACGCTTGCCCTTTGCAAGCCTATACCATTATATATGTATGTGAAGTTGTCCGCGTGCCCCACGGCACTATCAGTATAGCACATTTTTCTTTTTTTGTCAACCCCCTCTCCGGGGCTGCCTGCGGTCATTGACAAACCCCCGAAAGTATGGTATAATGCAGAGCAGAAAAATCCTTTGTTCAGGAAAGGAACCCCACCATGAAGCGATTCACCCCCGTAAGGCTCTCCCCCGCCTTCAAGGACTACCTCTGGGGCGGCGAGCGGCTGAAGACCGAATTCAACAAGAACACCGACATGACCCCCCTGGCCGAGAGCTGGGAGCTGTCCGCCCATAAGGACGGCCAGAGTATCGTCACTACGGGTGACTACGCGGGGCTGACTCTTACCGACTACGTCAATGCCATCGGCAAGGACGCGCTGGGCACCGCCTGCGGGAAATACGATTACTTCCCTCTCCTCATCAAGCTCATCGACGCCAAGGGAGACCTGTCGGTGCAGGTGCATCCCTCCGACGGGTACGCCCTCACGCACGAGGGGGAGTACGGCAAGACCGAGATGTGGTATATTCTGGACTGCGACGAGGGCGCGGCTCTCTACTACGGCTTTGCGAAGGACACCACCCGCGAGGAGTTTGAGTCCGCCATCAAGGAGGGGAGACTGACCGACATCCTCAACCGCGTGCCCGTCAAGCGCGGCGACGTTTTCTTCATTCCCGCGGGCACCGTGCACGCCATCGGCGCGGGCATCCTCATCTGC
>JAZNUO010000232.1:0-1706 GCA_045592305.1 Eubacteriales bacterium
ACTGTGGGGGGTGAGCTTGTCGAAGATCCTTTTGACCAGCGCGCACTCGCTTCCCAGCCGTCCGTCGGCGGTGGTGACCTCCACCTCGCTCGGGAAGTGGGTAAAGATACCCTCCACGGGGCTGATTTTCCCTTCCGACGCGGGGATGGGCATACCCAGCTGGAACATGATCTGCAGGATTCCCACGCCGCAGGTAAAGATGCTCTTGCCGCCGCTGTTGGGGCCCGTGAGGATATAGATGCCGGCCTCGGCATCAAAATCCAGGTCGTTGCAGACCATGACCGCGTCTGGATTGGTTTCCGCCAGCTTCATGGCCAGGGCGGGGTTATACATCCCCTTCACAGAGAAGGCCTTTTCCTCCACGGGGCGCACCTCCGCCCAGCAGATGGGAAGGCCGCGGTCGGTGAGTCCCTTGAGCAGATCGGCGGAGACCGTGAGGTAGCGCATTTCGGGGAGGAGCCGCAGCCAGGGGCAGGCGCCCGCCGCCACGTACTTGCGGATCATGGGCGCCCAGGGGCGGAGAGCGCCGCCGTAGACCTTGCGCATGGCGCCCATAAAGACCATGTCCACGCTCTCCCGCTCACGGGGAGTCAACCGCTTGGTGACGGCGGTCATGGGGGCGAGGGCGGTCATATCGTCCTTGGCCAGCTCCAGGTTCAGCAGGCGGTCGATCAGCTCCCCCGAGCGAACGGGGCGGTCGTTGATAGACAGAAGCCCCGCCTCGTAGGGGGAGAGGTTGGTATCCAAATTGAAGCCGATGGTGACGCTCTTGATGTCCTTCACCGCCATGACCATGCGGCAAAGTCCCTCGCGCAGCTCGTTGACCGTCTCGGTCTGCTCACGCACGCTGTCCCGCAGGGCGGCGAATCCCTCGGAGCGCAAGGCAAATCCTCCCGCCTCCACCGCGTCGAAGGCGTTCTGCATACAGTCCACCAGGTCGATGTAGATCTCCAGCTCGCGGATGGAGAAGAACTGAGACTCAAAGCTGTCCCCGCTGCTGTCCCGCCGCTTGACGTTCTCCTCGATCTGGGCGAGCAGATCGGAGGCATCCCGCAGCATCTGCAAGAGGGGCGGGCACTCCATCACGTCCCGCAAGGCGGTGCGGCGGTACTCGATCACGGCGGGATCGGCGGTGAGGTAGTCCATCAGGCGGCAGGTACGGCTGTGAAAGAACCAATCCGCGCCCAAATTGGCGATGAGGTCGCGGGCGGCGGTGCGGACGGGGATGTCGTCGTGGCGGTCTTGTGGATAAATCAGGGAAAAGGCGTTCACGAAAACGATACTCCTTTCAGAACAGTATAAGTCGGGGCAGATCCACCACCAGCCAAGGAATGAATACCCGCAGGGCAAGGCCGATGGGGATGGAAGGAATGACCAGTAAGCCGAGCAGGATATACAGGGAGGCGGGGTGGTAGTACAGCCTCCAGAGGGGCTTCACCTTGGCGGTGATCCAGACCAGCTCCAGCGCGCAAAAGGCCGACACGATCACAAAGGGCCCCGCGGCGCACAGGCAGGCCACGATCTCCAAAAACCACAGGATCGCGACCCGCTTGAACAGGGGGCGGCGAGGGATCACGATGCGGTTGGGGTTGTCGGTGTTCAGCTCCATGGGGGCTCCTTTCTGTGAATCATGATAGGCGAGTGGAAAATGCTTCAAATTTGGGTTTGTAGGTGAGGTGGCATGATCGTAAGGCGGGGGCTTGCTC
>JAZNUO010000233.1:0-10246 GCA_045592305.1 Eubacteriales bacterium
CCCTTGGCCTCCGCCTCCCGCCTCCAACGAGGCCCAAACCGCCATCTCCCGCCTGGCGCAGAAGGCGAGAGCCGCCGGTATCCACCTGATCCTGGGTACCCAGCGTCCCTCTACCGACGTCATCACGGGTCTGATCAAGGCCAACGTCCCCTCCCGTATCGCCTTTACCGTGGCCTCGGCGGTGGACTCCCGTACCATTATCGACACGGTGGGCGCGGACAAGCTCATCGGGCGCGGTGATATGCTCTACGCCCCCGTGGGCATCAACAAGCCCATGCGCTGTCAGGGTACCTTCGTCAGCGAGAGTGAGGTGGAGCGGGTTGTCACCTTCATCAAGGAGAACAACGAGCCCGTGGTCTATGACGAGGAGTTCATCAAGAACATCGCCGTGGAGGCCGCCCGTTGCGGTGTCAACAAGAAGAAGGGCGAGCAGGTCTCCATCGACGATTTCGACGGTCTCGGGGACGGCGGCAACCTCCACGGGGAGGAGGCCAAGTTCTGGGAGGCATTGGAGGTCATCGTTTCCAAGGAGAAGATCGGTACCTCGGCTCTCCAGCGCGCCCTCAAGCTGGGCTACGGACGAGCCGCGGGCATCATCGACCGCATGGAGGAGTACGGCTTTGTAGGTCCCGACCCCGGCAACAAGACGGGGCGCGACGTTCGCATTACCCACGAGCAGCTCATGGATTACAGGGCCAACGGTCTGCCCGGCCGCCGCGGCGGGAATGATGATTGAGACGTATACCCCGGCGGCTCCAATATGAACGGTTGATCTATGAAGTGTCCGTTCACGATCCAAAAACGAATGCTATAATGAGGCTGCCCGCCCCGTGCGGCTCTGTATCGGGGCGGAGGAACCCTTTTGGGGGTAGCTATTCACGATTACAGGAGGTTTTCTATGAAACGCAACATCCGGACTCGGCTTTCCATCCTGCTCTGCGCACTCTGCGCTGTCATGCTGCTTACGGCGGCATCCGTTGGCGCGTTTGCCATTTCCGCCGACGTAACCGCCTCCTCCTGGGAGGGGCTGGAGCTGAAGGCGCTCTACATTCAGTCGGGTGCCGACATCTACTCCGACCTGTGCGAGGACTATTTTGAATACTGGTGGGAGGACGAGGTTCCCGAGCGGGGCAAGGTCTGTCGGGCCTGCACCGTCAATATGCGCGGCTTTGCCATGTCCGCCGACGGCCGCTACCTGTACATGGGTCAGCTCAACGGCGGAAGCGGTGTCCGCGGCGTGGTGGTCTATGATACCGAAAAGTGCGTTGTCACCGATCTGTACTACCTCTATGACGGTGAGAACGGTCGCTCGGGCAACCCCTTCTCCTACGCCAAGGGTATCGCCGCCGACGATCGCGGCTACGTCTACGTAGGCTTCGCCTTCTCCAAAAACTACAACGTGGTCAATCTGGGTATCGCCCGACAGATGGATGACGGCACGTTGGAGGAGGTGTCTCTGGAGCCCGTCGTCGATCTCGGTAACGCCGGCGACGAGACCGGTATCAAGGTGGGCGTCAACGGCGTTGACGTGGCCAAGGTGGGCGACAGATACTACTGCTACGCCATGATCAACTATGACTACGATGCGCTGTACTGCATCGACGTGACCGATCCCGAAAACCCCAAGCTGAACAGGGACTTCGGCGAGGACGGCTGCATCATCTTCTCCGAGCCCTCCAACACCGTGGCGGGGGACGGCTTTACCCTCAAGGAGGGGCAGTACATGGACGTGGATGAGGACGGTATCATCTGGCTGGCGGTCAACTCCAAGGAGGGTGCCGACGGCATCATGAAGATCGCGCCCGACGGCTCAGCCTGCGCCGAGGTCATTGAGATGAAGGGCGTCTACTCGGTAGAGCACGAGGGCGGCTTCCTTCTCTGCGGTCTGAAGGACGGCTCGGCCGTGGTGGTGCTGGATGACGCATCCTATGAGAGGATCGCCACCGTTCCCCTGACCGCCGATTACGGCGACCGCGTCACCCGCATATTGGTTATCAACGACGTGCTGTTCGTGGCTGACGCAGGCGACGATTCCAACGTCTCCAACGCGGTTCACGCCGCGCCCCTGTCGCCCGCGGGTCAGGAGTTCTTCGACACACTGGTGGCCAACATGGTCCGTACCGTTACCGGCGAGGACACCCCCGAGGACACCGCTGAGGCACCCGTGGACACTGCCCCCGATTTCCAGACGGAGGCTGTCCCTGCCGTGACCGACTCTCCCGCCACCGAGGCTCCCTCCGCTGCTCCCGCCACCGAGGCACCCGATACTGATGCTCCCGCGGAGGGCTGCGGCTCCACCGTCGCCTTCGCTGCCGTGGCCATTCTGGCTGCCGCCGCCGCGTTTGTGGCTCGTAAGAAGAACTGAACAGCTCCCGCGGGGCGAATCTTTCCCCTGACATAGCCTGAAAAACCGAGAGAACCACCGAAAAATGCGGTTCTCTCGGGCTTTTTTTCAAAATAGTCAACGTGTGTTCATAATCTTGCGGTATAATAGGAGAGAAGGAAGCTGGCGAACCTGTAAATTGGGGTTTATCGGGCAGGGGCTCTGCCCCTGCACCCCGCCAAAGGGACTTTTGGAAAAGTCCCTTTGGAATCTTCAAAACTTTTAAAAAATCATTGATAAATAATACTTTTTGAAAGTTCTTGAAGGGAGTCAAGAGGGAAACTTCTTTCAAGAAGTTTTCCCCCGGCCGTTCCCCCGCCTCCCCTACAAACCCCAATTTTGCGCTCTCTTTGATTTTCTTGCGGGAACGTATTGACATTTTGCCCCATTTCGGGTACAATATAGGAGTGAGAAAAATATCCGCGAAGGGGCATGCATTTTCTGCGTACACGAAACCGTTCTGCCCGTCGCTGCCCACTTTGATTCGGGCGGCGCGCCCATTCGCGGCAAGGAGCTGACCGCGGACTCCCGTCCCCTCCCTCGGGGCAACTCCCCCAAAGCGGTCAAAAGCACATCCCACCTACGACACTTATTTCAAAGGAGAATGAACATGATTCAATTCGGCACAGGCGGCTGGCGCGCCGTCATCGGCTCTGACTTTATCGAGAGGAATATCTGTCTCGTCACCGAGGGCATCTGCGCCCTCATGCGGGAGGAGGGCAAGACCGACAAGCCCGTCATCGTGGGTTACGATCACCGCTTTTTGTCCGACGTGGCGGCCAAGTGGATGGCCGAGGTCTTTGCGGCCAACGGCGTGACCGTCTGGTTCATGAACCGCTCAGCGCCCACCCCGCTGGTCATGCATACCGTCAAGCGGCAGAACCTCTACTACGGCGTGGAGATCACCGCCAGCCACAACCCTTCCCACTACAACGGCATCAAGCTCATCGTAGAGGAGGGGCGGGACGCGCCTCTGGAGACCACCGCCCTGCTGGAGAAGCTCATCGCCGAGATCGAAAAGAAGGACATCCCCTCCCCCCGCGTGCCCTTTGAGAAGGCCGTCGCCGAGGGCTTGGTGATCTACCGTAAGAATCCCTTCAACGATTTCATCGACGATATTCTCTCGGTGCTGGACGTGGAGACCATCCGCAAACACGGCGCGAGAGTGCTGTTCGATCCCATGTACGGCTCGGGCACCTACCCCCTCATGGTCATTCTCTGCACCGCCCGCTGTACCGTGGACATGATCCACAACACCCGCGACGCTCACTTCGGCGGTCATCATCCCGCTCCCTCGGTGTCGGGTCTGGCCGAGCTGCGCACCCGCGTGGTGGCGGGCAAGTATGAGCTGGGCATCGCCTTTGACGGCGACGGCGACCGCTTGGGCATCATCGACGGCAACGGCCGCTACGTGGGCGCCAACGAGATTCTGGTCATGCTCTACTGGTATCTCCACGAGATCAAGGGCTGGAAGGGTCCCGTGGTGCGCAATCTGGCCACCACCCATATGCTGGACGTTATGGCCGCCGACTTCGGCGAGGCCTGCTATGAGGTTCCCGTGGGCTTCAAGTACATTTCCTCGGGCATCGACGCTCACGATGCCGTTCTGGGCGGCGAGTCCTCGGGCGGTCTGACCGTCCGCGGTCACATTCACGGCAAGGACTCCATCTACGCCGCTTCCCTCTTCGTGGAGATGGTGTCGGCGGTGGAGAAGTCCCCCTCCGAGATCATGGATATGCTGGAAAAGAAGTACGGTCACTATGAAATGGTGGAGGACAACATCACCTTTACCTTTGACCAGAAATCCACCGTCAACCGCATCATTTTTGAGGAGAAGAAGATCCCCTTCTTCGGCACTCCCGTCACCCGCGTCAGCTACGAGGACGGCTGTAAGGTCTACTTCGCCGACGGCAGCTTCGTCATCTGCCGCTTCTCGGGCACCGAGCCTCTGCTCCGCATCTTCGCCGAGGCGGGAGACGCCGCCACCGCCAAGGGCTATATCGAGGCATTCCGCGATCTGCTGGCACTGGAGTAAGGAAGAGCTTGTTGATAAACCCCAAATTGAGGATCGGCAGAGCCCCCGTGCGGTCTCCCCTCGCCGATCGAATCCCCCGACACCCATCAAGCGAGTGTCGGGGGACTTGATTTATGAGAATCAGACGCTGACCTCGGCGTGAGCCTCAGCGCTGCGGTAGATAGCATCCAGCATCTTCTGGACGGTGAGAGCATCGGACATGGGGGAGATGGGAGTCGCTCCGGTATGCAGGCACTCCACGAAGTGACGAAGCTCCTCCACGAACATATCGTTGGGCGTGACCTCGGGGCGGGTGTCGGACAGGTAGCCCTCTCGGTTCTCGCCGTAGACAGTAAGGGGATCGAAGGAGCAGCCCGCCTTGCTGCCGAAGAGAGTCACGTCGTTGGCCTCCTGACCGTTGATGGCCCACGCGATCTCGGCGGTCATGGTCTTGCCGCCCTCAAAGCGGAAGAACACCATGGCGGAGTCCTCGGTGTCGAACACACCCCTCCCCTCGCCGAAGGGTCGCCAGCGGGTGATGCCCTTGGTCTTGAAGTCGCCGATGCGATAGGAGGTCTCGGCGGTGCAGGTGAGGGGGGTGGGGCGACCCATCAGATACCACGTGCGGTCGATGGCGTGGACGCCGATGTCCAGCACGGGGCCGCCGCCTGCCAGCTCCTTGTCGGTGAACCAGCCGCTGGGGGTTCCTCTGCGGCGGACGTAGCGGCACTTGGCGGTATAGATCTCACCGAACACCCCCTGCTCGTACAGCTCGCGGCACTTGACGGCCTCAGCCATGTAGCGAGTCACTACAGCCAGCATGAACTGCACACCCGCCTCGCGAACCGCCCTCTCCATAGCCAGACCCTGCTCCAGATTGGCGGCCAGAGGCTTTTCACAGAGGATATGCTTCCCTGCCTTGGCGGCGGCGATGCAGACGGGAGCGTGGGCGGCGGTCCATGTGCAGATGTCAATGTAATCCACGTCCGCGTTCTCCAGAAGCTCCTCGACCGAGGCGAAGTAGCGGGGGATGCCGAACTTCTCGGCGGCGGCCTTGGCACGCTCGGGGACGATGTCGGCGATGGCGACCACCTCCACCAGCTCCGCCAGCTCCATGTAGGAGGGCAGATGAGCGGAGGTGGCGATGTTGCCCGCGCCGACGATACCGACTCTCAGCTTGTTTGCCATAGTGTTTTCCTTTCCCGAAGGGGGTTCGGGATTCATCCTTTCCCGGGCTCGCGGATACCCGACGGTTTCATGAAGCGCTCCTCTGTCGGAGGGCTTTTTCACCTGTTATTATAGCATGACGGCCGTCCTGTGTCAAGAGGACGGCCGTGGAATTTTCCATTTTGGTTTTATCGCGTTGCGCTAAACCCAAAGTGAAATGCGCTGAAGCGCATGTGAAATACTCGCAAGCGAGTGTGAAATTTGCCCTTCGGGCAAGTTAAGGTGCAGAACCTTCGGTTCTGTCCATTTTAATTTTATAGAAACCCGTAGGGTTTCTGCCATCCGTAGGATGGAACTTAACTCGCCCGTTAGGGCGAATTTCACTCGTGCGAAGCACGAATTTCACGCCGCAGGCATTTCACACGCCGCAGGCGTATTTCACTGCGGTTTGTCGGGGGCAACCCGACAAACCGCAACTTACACGATCCCGCCCAGATCAAACTCGGAGAGCCACTTATTGGCCTCCTCGCAGACCGCCCGCAGGCAGGCCTCGTCGAAGGGGGTGTCCAGACCCGCGTGCTTCAAGAGATCGGTAAAGGTCTTGCTGCCGCCCTCCTTGGTATAGGCCATGTAGTGCGCCCACGCGTCGGTCAGATCGTTTTGGATCATGGCCCAGAAGCGGAGAGCCACGGTCTGGGCCAGGCAGTAGTCGATGTAGTAGAAGGGGCTGCCGTAGATGTGGGACTGTCTCTGCCAGCCCTCGCCCTCGGCGTAAAAGGGGATTTCCCCGTCCAGCTTGACCCAAGGCATATACACGCCCAGAAGCTCCTTCCACACGCCGTGGCGCTCTGCGGGGGTCATGTCGGGCCTCTCGTAGACCTCGTGCTGGAAGTGATCCACCATGGTGCCGTAGGGGATGAAGGTCAGAGCCCCCGCCAGATGGCTGTAGAGGAACTTGCGGGTATCCTCCCCGAAGAAGCCCTCGGCCCAGGGCCAGGCGAAGAACTCCATGGACATGGAGTGGACCTCGCAGGCCTCCCTGGAGGGCCACATATAGTCCATGGGGATGCGGTCGCGGTTCATCCAGCAGGCGAAAGCGTGACCCGCCTCGTGAGTGACCACCTCCACGTCCCCTTGGGTGCCGTTGAAGTTGGCGAAGATGAAGGGAACCTCGTAGTCGGGGATACCGGTGCAGTAGCCGCCGCCCTGCTTGCCCTCGGTGGAGAGGACATCCAGAAGCTCCCCTGCCCGCATGGTGCGGAAGAACTCGCTCGTCTCGGGGGACAGCTCATCGTAGAACTTGTCGCCCTGGCGGAGAATATCCTCGGCGGTGCCCGCGGGGCGGGGGTTGCCCGAGCGGAACATGAGGGCGTTATCGGCAAAGCTCATGGGGTAGGTCTTGCCCAGCCGCTCGGCCTGAGCGCGGTAGATGGCATCCGCCACGGGGACAAGGTACTTGACCACGGCGGCACGGAACTGCTTCACGTCGGCCTCGGTGTAGCAGTTGCGACCCATGCGGTAGTAGCCCAGAGTGGTGTAGCCCTCGTAGCCCAGCTTCTTGCCCATGGTGTCGCGGAGCTTGACCAGCTCATGGTAGATGCGGTCCAGCTCGCCCTGATTGTCCTTGTACCACTGACCCTCAGCCTTCCACGCGGCCAGTCTGCGGGCATCGTCGGGGTCGGTCTTGAAGGGAGTGAGCTGGGAGAGGGTGTAGGTGCCGTCCTCAAAGGGGATCTGGGCGGAGGCCAACAGCTTCTCGTAGGCCATGGTCAGGTCGTTCTCGGCCTGCATCTCGGGGATGATCTCGGGGGAGAAGGACTTCAGGGCAATCTCGGCGTTGACAAACAGGAGGTCGCCGTACTCGGCGGCGAAGTCGGCGCGGTAGGGAGAGGTCAGCAGGGCGGCGGTGAAGCCCTGGGCGTACTCCTGTACCTCGGGCAGGGCGGCGTTGATGTACTTGACCTCGCCGTCGTAGAACTCGTCACGGGTGTCGATGGAGTGACGGATCTCGGCGAGGGTGCAGAGGGTCATGAGGTGCTTCTGGGACTCCTGGTACTCCAGGAAGACGGCTTTGGCGGTCGCGTAGTCGGGGGCTTCGGTCAGGCGGGCGGTGAAAGCGGCGACCTCGGCCTTGGCAGACTCCATGTCGGGGCGGGTGTAGGGCATTTCGGTGAATTTCATGGTGGGTTCCTTTCTATGCGGTATTTTTTATACAACAATGCACTCGTAGCTGTCCCACGAGTAGATCTCGTATTTGGTATTCCGTCCGAAGGGATGGAACCATGAGGCATCCCGCTTACGGAGGCGGGCAAGAGCGGCGGCGTACTCGTCCATATTATCCATTACGGGGTCATCGGAGCGGGTAAAGCAAGCATCCGCCTCCCACCGTCCCGTGCGGGCATTGGTACGGTTGATGACGTGGATATCTCCGCGCAGAACCTCATCGACCATCTCCCCAAGCCATTCCAACCCGCCCTCGTCGGGCACGTCCATAATGAACAGCTCGTAGTCATAGTCCCCGAAGGCCATGTCGTACAGGCGGGAGCCGCCGTTTTCGTGATTCCATTGGAAGCGCAGGTGCTTTGCGTGGTGGGGGTTCTCGCCAATCAGCAGTGTGACAGGATGATCCTTGGCGTGCTTGGTCGGCCAGCCGAGGGAGGCATAATACTCCCTTTCGGTGGGAAAATCACGGCGGGTGACGGTCAATCCCTTGGCGGAAAGAAGGGCTTCCAGCTCGGCAATCGTCATAGCGTCAATCCTCTGCCACCGTGTAGGCGAACATCTCGTAGTGCAGCTTATCCCCCACGTCCACTCCCGCGGGCAGGAGAGCGAGGGCGATGTAGATGTCCTTTTCGGGGTCGGTGGCTCCGCCCTCGCAGAGGGCAGTCTCGCGGAGGTAGGCGTACTCGCCTTCGATACTCACGAGGGTGTAGTCCTTGGGTTCCATGGGGGTTCTCCTTTGGGTGGTATGGCTTTATTATAGCATGGATATGGGGGGATTGTCAAGGGATGAGGGCGTAGAAAAAGCCCCGCGGGCGGGGCTGGGGATTGGGCTTCAAATTTGGGTTTGTCGGGCAGGGGCGAGGGAACGCCGGAGGGAAACTTCTTGGAAGAAGTTTCCCTCTGGACTCCCTTCAAGAACCTTCAAAAAAATATTGATAAATAGACCTTTTTGAAAGTTCTTGGGATTCTTAAACCCTTCGCAAACTCCGCCGAAGGCGAATTTGCACCGAGCGAAAGCGAGGAGACTTTCAAGAAGGGTTTAAGTGGGGTGCAGGGGTGAAACCCCTGCCCGATAAACCCCAAGTTACCGTTCGCCCGCCTCGCCCTCCGCGGGCTTTTTCTTTTTAAACGAGATCTTGGACTCGGTGCGGTTGACCAGGCGCTTGAGGTTCTCGCGGTGCATAAAGACCACCAGAACCGCCATGACCACCGAGATCATGCAGGCGGTAGGGTTGCGGGGCGGATCGTAGGCGTGGGACCACGCATTGAGGATAATGGGGTAGAGGGACAAACCCATGACCGACCCCAGAGAGACGTAGCGGGTGCCGATGACCACGATGAGAAAGACGATGAGGCAGACCAGCGCGGTGATGGGGGAGAGCATGATGATGACCATACCCGAGGTGGCCACGCCCTTGCCTCCCTTGAATTTGAAGAAGATGGGGAACATATGACCCAGCATGACGAAGAGCCCCGCGATGGCCGCGCCGAACTGATCCACCATGCGGTAGGTTTGATCGGAACCCTCCATAGGAAACTCGCCGTTGATCCCCACGATGAGGTAGCCCAGACCCACGGCGATGACCGCCTTGAGCATATCCCCCGCCATGGTGAGGACGGCGGCCTTCCAGCCGAAGGTGCGGAGCATATTGGTGGCTCCCGCGTTGCCGCTTCCGTGGGTACGGACATCGTCCCGATAGCGCTTTCTGGAGATCATCACGCCAAAGTTCAGGCTCCCCAAGAGGTAGGGAACAATGATGCAGAGCAGAACGCCGCCTATGGTGAGAGCCGTGGCGGCGGAGGTGCCTCCTACGCCCAGCTTATCGATCAAGTAGGATACCAAATTCCATGTACCGATTCCGTTCATGATAGTCTCCTGTTCGTTTCGTAATGTGAAAATGGATAATTTCGGATGAATGAGTCCTGCCCCGTCGCTCACCCGCGACCGAACAGGCGGTTCAGCCGCCGGCGGGCGGCCTCCTTGCGGGATGCCGTTTCCTCGCCGTCATAGGCGGCCGACAGGATCCGATCTCCCTCCGCCTCGGCGGACAGCATATCCGACTCCGCGGGGTCTCTCCCCGTCAGGGCGGTATAGTCAGCCCTCGCGATGCGGTAGAGCCTTTCGTTCTCGTCGGTCAATACCACGGTATCTCCCTCAATACGGTCTACACAAAGCCACATGAGCGGCTCCTTTCCCATCCCGACGCAGGGACGTTACATAGGTATTCATTTTATTATAGCATATATTTTTCAGATTTGCAAGGGCTTCGGCGAGATTTTGGGGGATTGGCGAAAAATCCTTTGGGGGAGAGGGGCGAATCGGGCAATAGGTAAGGGGAGGGGGATTTCAAATTGCAGTTTATAGGTCTGCTGTCTGACGGAAGAAGCGGTGACGCGATCCACCCTCATCCGTCGCCGCCGCAGGATCTGGCGACACCTTCCCCCGCGGGGAAGGCAAG
>JAZNUO010000234.1:0-4336 GCA_045592305.1 Eubacteriales bacterium
AGGCGGGGTATTTTGCGGTATGGGATCACTCACTGACCAGCTTATCCAGCTTTTTGGTGATGGTGATCAGCCGTTTCTTGGCGGCATCGGACAGGGCCTTGTAATGGGAGGAGGTATTGTTGATCTTGCCCTCGATGACAAAGCGGTGCTGGGCGTGGAAGCCGCCCATGTTGTTGGAGTAGATGATGCCGGGGTCGATCACAATACCGTTGGTCATGAGATCCATCATTTCGGCGGACTCAGGATCCTGCGCCAGCTTGCTGCGCAGAGTGAGCTCGTAGTAGGCGGGCTTGATGAGGCGATAGCTGGCGGAGCCCATAGCCTCCAGAACGGCACTCATCTGATCCAGACGATCACCCGTGACCGTGGTGGGGATGACGGCGACGGTGTAGCCGTCGTGCATAGCACTGTGATAGGTGGTGATGGTCTCGTCGAACTTCGGGATCGGGACTACGCCGTACTCGGAGGTCATGCTTCGCATGGAGGGATGCTCCAGAGCCTGAAGACAGAGGGTAGCCATGGCGGCCTTTTCGTTGGAGAATATGGTGCGGGTGTCCTCCTGGAAGTCGGTGGGAAGTGCGATGTACATGGCGTTGTCGGTGCCGTAGTACAGCCGCAGAACCTTCTCGGTCACATCGTGGATACGCTCGTTGTCATAGGCCCACTCGTAGTCGCCGTCCTCGTTCTTTCGCAGGATCTCCAGCTCAGCGGTGGTCTGGTAGGGGTCGATGGAGATATAAATGTCGCTGACGAAGCCGAAAACATCGTGCTCCTTATCCTGCTGGTTGTTACCGTTATCCTGATGGAACAGGGGAACCAGAGAGATCTGCTTATCCAGCGTCCACGTGCCATTTTCCACGTACTCGTACAGGAAGGGCTGGTTTGCATCCTCGAAGAGCTGCTTGTTGAAAACGGTGGAATAGGTACGGCGGTAGGTAGAGAGAACCATAACGCCGGTGACGGCGAACTGGGCGCCGTGGTAGGAGGCAGCGTCATTGAAGCCCTGCGTCCACCAAGGCTTGTCGAAATCCAGATAGGTGGTCTGCCGCAGGTCGGCGAAGTAGCCTTCAATGGATTTGGGCATGGTCTTCCAGCTCAGCTCGACCATTATATCATAGTCCTTGCTATTGCTGTTGATGGCGGAGATGATCTTACTGATGGGCTCCGCGGTGCTCTCACGGATGCTGTTGATCTTGACGTCCAAGCGATTCTCGACCTCAACGTTTCGCTCGAAAATGGCATCGTTGACGGGGTCGCTGTTGAGTCCCTCCACAAAGATCTCATCCACGAGATCATCGCCGTAGTTGCGGCTGAGGATGTTGACCTGATCGCCGTCGTATTTCAGATCAGGGGGAATGGTGTCTCGGATCTCGGTCTCAGCATCGCTCTCGACTGCGACGGTGGACTGAGCGGGGGGAGTCGTATCGACGGGATCGGTAGTCTCACCGCAGGCGGCCAGCATGGGCAGCAGCATCAGGGCGGCGAGCAGAATGGCGAGGACGCGATTGATTCGGTTCATGACGATCTCCTTATGGTTTAATTAGGGTAATTATACCACAAAAAAATATCCGTGTCAAGTGGGGGAGGGCAAGAAGTGCGGAAAAAAGCATGAATCGGAAAAAGGATCGTGGGGAGAGAAAATACCCCGCCCAAAACGGACGGGGTATTCTCCATACAGATGTGAGGGAAGTGAATTACTTCAGCATCCCGCCGAGCACACCCTCGGCAGTAGCCAGAGCCTCAGCGATTCTGGAAGCGTCCTGACCGCCCGCCATGGCGTTGTCGGGACGTCCGCCGCCCTTACCGCCGGTCACAGCGGCAACGGCACCCACCAGCTTACCGGCGTGCGCGCCGTGAGCCACGGCGTCCTTACCGGCTGCGGCCACAAAGTTCAGCTTTCCGCCCGCGGTGACAGCCAGCACGATGACGGCATCGGGGTTCTTTTCCTTGATCTGATCGTTCATGGTGCGGGCAATATCGGCGGCCACACCCTCAAGATTTGCGGTGATGAGACGAACAGAGCCAACGGTGACGGCGCTCTTCACCAGATCGTCCACGCGGGAGGCGGCGATCTTGCCGTTGAGCGCGTCGATCTCCTTGTGAGCGGCGCTCAGCTCGCTCTGGAGCTGGGTAGCCTTGGCGGCGATGTCGGCGGGATTGTTCACCTTCAGCTCCTTGGCGGTGGCGTGGATGAGAGCCTCCTTGTCAGCCATGAGCTTGAGCACACCCAGACCCGTCACGGCCTCGATACGGCGCACACCGGCGGCCACCGAGGACTCGGAGGTGATCTTGAACAGACCGATCTGCGCGGTGGAATCCACGTGGGTACCGCCGCAGAACTCGGTGGAGACCTCGCCCATCTTCACGACGCGGACAACGTCGCCGTACTTCTCGCCGAACAGAGCCATAGCGCCCATCTTCTTGGCCTCCTCGATGGGAAGCTCCAGCTTCTCCACGGGGAGATTCACCAGAATGGAGGCGTTGACCAGAGCCTCGACCTTGCCAAGCTCGTCGGGGGTCAGGGCGGCGAAGTGGGTGAAGTCAAAGCGCATATACTCGTTACAAACGTAGGAGCCTGCCTGCTCCACGTGGGTGCCCAGCACCTTGCGGAGGGCGGCCTGAAGCAGGTGACAGGAGGAGTGGTTCCGCATGATGGACTGACGGCGGCGAATGTCCACCACAGCGTCAATGCCGTCGCCCACCTTCAGAGTGCCGTTGACCACGGTACCCATGTGCAGGAACACGCCGTCGGACTTCTGGGTGTCGGTGACGTTGATGACGGTGCCCTCCGTAATGAGGGTACCCGTGTCACCCACCTGACCGCCACCCTCGCCGTAGAAGGGGGTCTTGTCCAGAACGACCGTCACGTCACCCTCGGAAACCTCCTCCACAGCCATCTCGTCCACGATGAGGGAGATGACCTTGGCCTGGGTGCGGACATCGGTGTATCCCGTAAATTCGGTGGCGGGCAGACCCGAGATCAGGGTCTTGGAGGCGTTGGACCAGCCGCTGATGTTGGCGCGGGCGGCGCGGGCGCGCTCACGCTGGGTCTGCATCAGCTTCTTGAAGGTATCCTCATCAATGGAAAGCCCCTGCTCCTCCGCGATCTCACGGGTCAGATCGATGGGGAAGCCGAAGGTATCGTAGAGCTTGAAGGCATCCTCACCCGAAATGATCTTCTTGCCGGCAGTGAGGGATTCGCGGGCGATGTTGCCGAGGATGGACAGACCCGCGTCGATGGTGGCGTCGAATCTCTCCTCCTCCAGAGTCAGCACCTTGAGGATGTAGTCAGCCTTCTCGGCAAGCTCAGGGTATGCGCCCTGATTCTGCTCCATGGCCACCTTGCACAGGTCGGTGAGGAAGGGATGGTCGATGCCCAGAAGCTTACCGTGACGGCAAGCGCGGCGGATGATGCGGCGAAGGACGTAGCCGCGGCCCTCGTTGGAGGGGATCACGCCGTCGGCGATCATGAACATAGCCGACTTGATGTGGTCGGTGCACACGCGGATGGAAATGTCGTTGTTCTTGTCCGCGCCGTACTCCTTGCCGGCGATGGCGCTGACGGTGTCGAGGATCTTGCGGTTGGTGTCCACGAGGAACATATTGTCCACGCCCTGCATGACACAAGCCAGACGCTCCAGACCCATACCCGTGTCGATGTTCTTCTGAGCCAGCTCGGTGTAGTTGCCGTTTCCGTCGTTGTTGAACTGGGAGAACACGTTGTTCCAGATCTCCATGTAGCGGTCGCAGTCACAGCCGGGCTTGCAGTCGGGAGAGCCGCAGCCGTACTTCTCGCCGCGGTCGAAGTAGATCTCGGAGCAGGGGCCGCAGGGACCGGAGCCGTGCTCCCAGAAGTTGTCGGCCTTGCCCATGCGGACGATGCGCTCGGTGGGAACACCGATGACGTCCTTCCAAATGGTATAGGCCTCCTCGTCGTTCTCGTAGATGGAGGGCCAGAGGAGACCTTCGGGGATCTCCAGGGTCACGGTGAGGAACTCCCAAGCCCACGGAATGGCCTCGTTCTTGAAGTAACCGCCGAAGGAGAAGTTACCCAGCATCTCGAAGAAGGTGCCGTGGCGGGCGGTGTGACCCACGCGCTCCAGATCGGGGGTACGGATGCACTTCTGGCAGGTGCAGACGCGGTTGCGGGGAGGGATCTCCTCACCCGTGAAGAACTTCTTCATGGGCGCCATACCCGAGTTGATGAGAAGCAGGGAAGGATCGTTATGGGGAACCAGGGGGTAGGAGGGGAGACGAAGGTGATCCTTCGACTCGAAGAATGCGAGGTACTTCTCGCGCAGATCGTTAAGAGATGTCCACTGCATGATGGTGTTGC
>JAZNUO010000235.1:0-2572 GCA_045592305.1 Eubacteriales bacterium
AGAGTCGCGCAGATCAGGTGGTGGGTTTCTTAAGGGAGGCACCGTGGGTGACTCCCTTAAGTGGCGATTCTTTTGGTACTTTTCTTTCGCCACGGAAAGAAAAGTACATAGGCAAAACCCTTCTATAAACCCAAATTTGAAATCCACAAGAAAGGAGTCCTCCGCCATGCTTATCACCGTCAACGGTCTCGTTACCCGATCCTACCCCTCGGGCGACCGTGACCGTATCATCCATCTTCTGACCGAGGATCACGGACGGCTGTCGGTGATGGTCAAGAGAGGAAGCTCCAGGCAGGCCAGGGAGAATGCCGCCTGCACCCAGATGTTCACCTACGGAAACTACGAGCTCTACCGCGGCAAGGGAGGCGACCTCTACTGGTTGCGGGGCGGCTCGGTCCTCCACGCCTTTTACGATATTTCCACGGATCTGTCCCGTGTGGCGCTGGCCAACTATCTCTGCGATCTGGCCGCAGATCTCACCGTGGAGGAATCCGACGAAAACGAGGGCGAGATCCTTCTGCGGATGCTCCTCAACTCCCTCCACGTGATCTTCGCGGGAACCAAGCCCCTGCCCCTGGTCAAGGCGGTGTTCGAGCTCCGCGCCATATCCCTCATGGGCTACCGCCCCGATCTCAGCGGCTGTCATGTCTGTAGGCAGACCTGCCCCGAAAACGCCTATCTGGAGGTGCTCAACGGTCATATTATCTGCGCCGACTGCCAGACGAAGCTCAACCGTCAGTTCGGCAGGGAAGCCGAGCGAGAGAATAGCGGCGCGGGTCGCCCCGTGGTGCCCGTCTCCGCCTCGGTGCTGGCCGCTCTGCGCTACATCCTGTCCGCCCCCGACAAAAAGATCTTTTCCTTCGCCCTGAAGGACGCGGAGGAGGAGCGGGGGCTGGAGAGAGCCACCGAGACCTTCCTCGTCAACCAGCTTGAAAAGGAGTACGATACCCTCCGCTTCTACCGCACGGTCGCGCACTGATCCGCAAGCCCCGTTTTCCCCCGAAAGGAGAACCCGACCGCCGCACGATGAGTTTTTCGAGCCGCCCCAAAGACCAATGAAGGAGAAAGACATGAAACCGCAGTGTAACGCCAACTGTTTGAAATTGATCGCCATAGCTGCCATGACGGTGGATCACGTGGCAGATCTCCTGTATCCGGGATTCCCAAGCCATCCCGCGGCCATTCTTTTGCACGTCGTGGGACGGCTGACCGCTCCGATCATGTGGTTCTTTGTCTGCGAAGGCTTCCATTACACCCGTCACGTGGGCAAATATGCGGCGAGAATGCTTCTTTTTGCCATTCTCTCCCATTTCGCCTACTGCTTCGCCTTCGGCATCGGGTATGTTCCGCTCCGTGACGGCGCGTTCAATCAGACAAGCGTGATGTGGCCGCTTTTTCTGTCCGTCCTCGCCCTGTGGGTCATGTATGGACAGACCTCCCTTCGCCCGTGGCAGAAATACCTGATTCTGGCGGCTCTGTGCGTCCTGGCTTTCCCCGCCGACTGGAGCAGCATCGCCGTTATGGCCGTGGTTTTCATGTACGGCTATCGGGGGGACTTGAAAAAGCAAGCCCTCAGCATGGGCTTCTGGGTGTTGGTATACGCCGCCGTCTCCTTTTTCTGCGTCAGCAAGGTCTACGCCCTCGTCCAGGCGGGAGTCCTGTTGGTCTACCCCCTCCTCAAGACCTACAACGGGCAAAAGGGAAGAGGAGGCTTCATGAAATGGTTCTTCTACCTCTACTACCCGTTGCATTTGGTGGTGATCGGGATACTTAGAATCCTGATGTACGGAGATATACCCCTCTTGTTCTGATTGGGGAGTACGTTCCCTCGGTAAGCGGAACTTTTTCATAAATTTTCAAAACCCACTTGACAATTCCCTAAAACCGTACTATAATATATCTGTTGTTCGAAAAGCACCCCAAAAACGCAAAGACGGGGAACGTCCCCGCCGAGTCCGTTCAGAGAGCCGTCGGTTGCTGTAAGACGGTCGGACAGGCGATGACCCTCACCCCCGAGCGGCTTACCCGAAAGGGAAGGACTGTGCGTGAGTCCCCGTAGGATAAGACGGCACCCCGCCGTTACAGGGCATGAGCGGGCGTAGTCTACCTATGCCAAGCAGAGTGGTACCGCGGAAATCATCCGTCTCTGTCATGCAGGGACGGCTTTTGTTTTTGATTCTGTTTTATGGCAGAGACGGAATGCAAAATGCAAAATGCAAAATCAGGAACGGGACGAGGAGACCCTCGCGTTACCTTTTTCGGGGCAGTTGCGTTTTGTTTTCCGCTTACAAAAGATTACCATAAAGTGGTCTTTCGCCCAAGCGAAAGACTTCATCAATTTTCCATTTTGCATTTCCTCCTTCTCTCAAAAAGAAAATCAGGTGGTTGCATAATTGCGAAAAATTGCAGTTTATCGGTGTGTTTCCCACGCCCCCTCCGTCACAAAACGGGTGAAGGGCGAAGCCCTTCATTAAAGAGTGGTGGCCGGCAGTGCCGAGGGCGGCCTTGAGCGCCTCGGCGCGCACCGGTAGGTGCAAGAAAATTGCTGTGAGCCAAAGGGTTTTCAGCAATT
>JAZNUO010000236.1:0-3471 GCA_045592305.1 Eubacteriales bacterium
TCCCCTCCCAGATGGCTCTCATGGGTTTTTCTCTTGAGCAGGCGCTGGTGTGGTGGCAGTACGGCTTCTTTACCGCCGACATTCCCCACGGCATCGGGAATCTGGTGGGGAGTACCCTCATCGTCCCCTCGGTGATCCTGATCCGTAAGCTGGATAAGCGGCTGAAAGCGTAATACGAAAGAAACCTCCCGTGAGCGTGATGCTTGCGGGAGGCATTTTTTGTGGGGCAATGCGAAGGGGTTCTTTGGCAAAGCGTACCTGCTTGCGCGCCCCTATTGCCCTGCTTCATCTGAATCTATACACACCGATCACGTAAAGCCTCTCCCGCCGGGAGAGGTGGCACGCCGCAGGCGTGACGGAGAGGGTGATCTATGCGTCACTTTACCCTCTCACCCGCCTTCGGCGGGAGCTCTCCCGAAGGGAGAGCCTTGGGAAGCTGTGAGCTTTTAGATGAAGCAAGGTGCCGTCGTTGCCGGGTTTGGAATGCTTTATTCCTCAATAGCCGCCTTCTGGGTCAGCACGGCGCGCATGATGGCAGGGTCGAACTTGGGCTTGCGGTCATAGGTGTACAGACCGTTGACCTCCTGCTCTACGTCGGTGAGCTGGGTGTAGCACAGAGCGCCCATCTTGGGGTGGAACAGAATGGCCTCGGTGAGCCCCTTGAAGCGGGAGATGAACTCCTCCTCGGACATGGGAGCCTCGCCGTAGCCCCAGCCCGCGTCCTCCTTGGAAGCCCAGCGGATACCGCCGTACTCGGACACAAAGGTGGGATGCTCGGGCATGGACAGGGGAAGGCAGTGCCAGTGCACGTCGTAGGTGCCGCCATTCTTCAGAGGCTCCAGCTTCTTCGCAAAGACCTCGGGGTTCTGCTCGTAGTCATGGAAGTCCATGATATCGGTCTGACCCTCCACGTGGCACCAGCCCGAGGCATCGATGTACATACGGGTGGTATCGTACTGGCGAGTGACCGTAGCCATAAGACGGACGAAGTGGCGGTTCTGGTTGGACTGGGTCTCGTTGAGGGGACACCAACCGATGATGGCGGGATGGTTGAAGTCGCGGGCCATGATCTCGCACCACTCGGGGAGGAAGTTCTGGTAAGCCGTCTCGCGGGAGATGTCCAGGCACCAGTTGGCGTGCTCACCCCAGACGATGTAGCCCTTCTTGTCGCAGAGAGACAGGAACAGAGGCTCGAAAACCTTCTGGTGGAGTCTCGCGCCGTTGAAGCCCATGGCCACCGAGCGGTCAATGTCGGCCTCCAGCTCGGAGAGGGTGGAGGCGGTGTAGATGCCGTCGGGGTAGAAGCCCTGATCCAGCACCAGTCTCTGGAACACCACCTTGCCGTTGAGGTAGAAGATACCGTCGCGGCACTCGATCTTACGCATACCGAAGTAGGACTGCACGGTGTCCTCGCCCATGGTCAGGGTGAGATCGTACAGACGGCCGTTGCCCACCTCCCAGAGGTGCAGCTCGTCCAGCTCGACCTCTACCAGAGCCTTGCCGCCGTGCACCACGGTGGTGCCCACGCCCTGCTCCTTGCCGCCGAAGGAAGCCTTCGCGGTCAGGGTCATGCCCTCGCCGCCCACGGTCAGAGCCTCGATGACCAGCTTTTTTCTCTCGATGTCGGGATAGAACTTGGTGGAGGCGACGTAGTCGGTGGGGACGCACTCCAGCCACGTGGTCTGCCAGATACCTGTGGTACGGGTGTAGGAGCAGCTATGGGAGTGGTAGAGCATGGACTGCTTACCGCCGGGCTGATTCCCCGTGCGGAGGTGATCCGTGACGCCCACGGTCAGGGTGTTCTCGCCCTCCTTCAGAGCCTTGGTGATGTCAAAGGTGAAGTCTACGTAGCCGCCGATGTGGCTGCCCATGTACTGCCCGTTGACCCACACCTTGGTGAAGTAGTCGCAGGCGCCCACGTGGAACAGAACCCGCTTGCCCGCCCACGCCTCGGGGAGGGTCAGGGTCTTGCGGTACCACACGCCCTCGCAGAAATCCTTATCGCCGATGCCCGACAGCTCACTCTCGCGGCAGAAGGGAACCGTGATGGTCTCGGTGAAGGGAGCGTCGTGCTGGAAGCCTCTCTGCTCACCGGTCAGACCGCGGTCGGTTTGGTACTCCCAAGAACCGTTGAGGTTGAGCCAGTTGGCATCGCCGCGGTCGAATTGGGGGCGGGGGAACTCGGGACGGGGGGCGTTGGGGGTATAAAGCATGGTGGATACCTCTCTTTACTGAATTTATTTGGCTATATTATACAGGATAACGGAAGATTTGTCAATAGCTTTGGCAGATTTCGGGATGATTCCGCTAATTTAGATTCAATTTACATACCCGTGCTATCATACCACCATACGGATGTCCCGCGCCGCCGCCGTTTTGAGCGCGGTTTTTGCGGGATCATCGAAAAGGATATTTGAGCCGTTGCCAAGCGGCGGAATGGAGATGCCTATGTTCCGCTTTTACTATACCATCGTCATGCGCATCCACTCCATCATCTGGTTCGTGCCCAAGATGCGCAAATACGCAAAACACCCCGAGCGGTACTCCGAGGAGGACTGCCACGAGCTGTGCAAGGTCATGATCCGTAAGGTCGCCAAGACCGCCCGTGCCACCACGTCTTACTTTGGTCTGGAGAATCTCCCCGCCGACGGCGGCTACATCATGTATGCCAACCACCAAGGAAAGTACGATGCTCTGGGCATCATGTACGGTCATCCCCGCCCCTGCCGCGTGCTGATGAACGCGAAACGCTCCAAAATGCCCATCGCCAACGAGTACGTGGCCTTGGTGCGGGGCAAGCGCATCGACCACACCAACATCCGCCAGCAGGTGAGGTGTATCACCGAGATCGGCGAGGAGGTCAAGGGAGGCAAGGTCTACCTTATCTTCCCCGAGGGAGGCTACCGCAAGGATCAGGATAATATCATGAACCCCTTCCGCAGCGGCTGTATCCGCTCCGCCCTGATCTCGGAGCGTCCCATCATCCCCGTGGCCATCATCGATTCCTTCAAGCCCTTCGGCATCAAGGGTCTGGCGGCGGTTCATACCGAGGTACACTACCTTCCCCCCATCCCCTATGAGGAGTACGCCCACATGACCCCCGCCGCCGTCGCGGGCCTGCTTCAGGAGCGCATCGCCGCCCACATGGAGTCTGTGCTGGGCTATTCGGTGAGGCCTACCGCGGAAACCGAGAAAGCCGCCGTCCATTGAGTCAACGTCTCCGCTTTGGCGGGGGCGTTTTCTCGTTGGGGCGGCATATACTGGGATGAGAGTGCCCTTGGAGGCGGTCTGTTATGCTTCAAATTTGGGTTTATCGGCTCGATAGACTCCATGTACTTTTCTCTCCCTGTCGAGAGAAAAGTACCAAAAGAGCGCCACGTAAGGAAAGTACCCACGGTACTTTCCTTACGGATCCTTTCGCCTGATCTGCGTGCCCATTTGCCGGTGGGCAAATGGGCTGACACGCTGTCA
>JAZNUO010000237.1:0-5413 GCA_045592305.1 Eubacteriales bacterium
GGGGCTGGCCTACTGCCTCTACTTCACGGCTCTGGGGCGTGTTTCGGGGCAGAAGGCCGCCATCCTCAGCTACGTCGACCCCCTGGTGGCGGTCCTGATCTCGGTGACGGTGCTGGGAGAGCCCCTGACCCTGTGGCAGGCAGTGGGCGGCGGGCTGATCCTCGGCTTTACCCTGTGGAACGAGCTGCCCGCCAAGGGGACATGAGGCGCAACGGTTCAGCCGAGCTTCAAATTGGGGTTTATGGGGATGCGCCAAAGGGAAACTTCTTGCAAGAAGTTTCCCTCTGGACTCCCTTCAAGAACTTTCAAAAAGTATTATTTATCAATGATTTTTTTGAAAGTTTTGAAGATTCCAAAGGGACTCTCAAATTTGCCTTTACGGCAAATTTGTTGCGGTGCTTGCACCGCTATTTTCAAAAGTCCCTTTGGTGGGGTGCAGGGGTGAAACCCCTGCCGACAAACCCAAATTTGAAGTTCAGCCGAATTGTAACCTTGTTTCTTATGGGAACCTCATTCGCTCCATATACTCCCCCGCAAACACGGGATGAGTGGCCAGCTCCACCACCCGAGTCTCCTTCGCCAGCCTCTCGCAGGCGGGTCGCAGCTCCTCGCGGAGCAACAGCATGGCCGCGCCTGTCAAAGCGGCGTTCCCCAGAACCGCCACGCGGTGGGTCAGCTCCGCGGGGAGAAGGCCGATCCTCCCCGCGTTTTTCACGTTCAGGTAACTGCCGAATCCCCCCGCGACGAAGAGGGTATCCACTCCGTCACAGTCCAGCCCCGCGGTATGGAGCAGGGTACGCAGCCCTGCGTGAATAGCGCTCTTGGCGAGCTGTACCCCGCGAATGTCCTCCTGCGTAACCGTCACGGGGGCGGCAATCTCGGCGGGATCCTTCTCCAGATACCCCGTCCCGTCCAGAAGCCCCATATCCAGAAGAGCCGCAACAGCATCCACCAGTCCGCTTCCGCAGAGCCCGATGGGGTCGGTCTCACCGATGACGTGGGTATGAAGCCCACCGTCCCCTACCCACACCCCATCGATGGCTCCCCTCCGTCCGCTCATGCCCATGGAGATACCCGCTCCCTCAAAGGCGGGACCCGCGGCGGCGGAGCAGGCGTAGAGCGCGCCTTGGTGCCACAGAACCATCTCGCCGTTGGTTCCGATGTCACAAAGCAGGGCGGTTGTATTCCTCTCGCAAAGCTCCGCGGCCAGCGTGGCGGTGACGGTATCCGCGCCGATAAAGGCGGCGATACAGGGGGGGAGATAGACGGGGACGCGGGGGGAAAGGGCGGTCAAGCCCAGCTCGCGGGCAGTCAGGCTCTCGCCGAACAGCCGACGGATCGCGAAGGGCGCGTGGGTCAGGGGCTCTACGTCGGTCTCGGTGAGCAGATGAAGCATGACGGTGTTGCCCGTAATGACCGCCGCCTGTATATCGGCCGTATCCACCGCGGCGGCATGAACCAGCTCGGACAGCATCCCGTCCAGCGCGCGGCGGGTCACTTGCGCCATCCTTCTCCCATTCCCCCCCAGAGCCGCCTCCATACGGGAGATCACGTCAGCCCCCCATGCGGATTGGGGGTTCAGTCGGGAGGTCTCGGACAGAAGCCTACCCCTTGAGTCATACAGCCCCGCGGCGAGGGTGGTGGTACCCACGTCGATGGCTACCCCATAGCCGCTCCAAGCGGGGTGGAGCACACTCTCCCCCATGGAGGTGGGGAATACTCCGCGGGTCAGGATCTGTTCCCTGCCCTGCTCGACGGTGGTGACGCTGCAATCGCCCAGCACCCGCACGCGGCAGGCCAGACGGACACCGCTTGCCAGCTCGGTTGGGGTCAGTGCTCGCTTCTCATCCTCGGTGGGCGCGGAGACCTCCCCCGCCACCGTGACGCGGCACTTTCCGCACTTACCGTGACCCCCGCAGGGCGTAGACCCGTGCCCGTGGGCTCGGATCAGGTCGCCCAGTGTGATCCCCACCGAGCAATTACGGGGAGAACCGTTCCACGTCACTACAGCCGCCTGCTTCATCTGTTCCATATCCTTTTCCTTTGATCTGTCATAAAAGTTTTCGGGGACTCAGCGAGCTTTTCGAAAAAACATTTCACCAAGCCCCCTCCCGCCCATTATACCACGGAATTCACGGTTTGGCAAGTCCGTTCACGGGAAAACGCAAAAAACATGACCCGCCCCCATGGGGAAAGTCACAGGCGCGAAATGATCTTATACGTTTTCACGGCCGCGCAAGGTCCGCCGCCTCTCTCGGTTCACCGTGAAAAAAATTTACCATATCCGTTTACTTCCGCGCTTTGGGTGAATGGACGGCGCGCAAACGGCGCAAACTACGGATTACAGGACGCGAAAAGTATGCGTCCGCCGCCTGTGGGCGGTAAATTCATCACGAGAGGTTATTTTCATGAAATTCATCATAAAACTGACCGCCGTAGCACTGGCCCTGGCCGCGCTGAGCGGCGCGCTGGCGGCCTGCTCCCGAGGCGGCTCGGGAGACAGTGACGGCTCGGGCAACGGCTCGGGCAACGGCTCGGACAGCGGAAACAGAAAGACCGTCACCCTGACCGTCTGGGGCGCGCAAGAGGATCAGCAGATGCTGAAGGAAATGTGCGATGCCTACGCGAAGGAGAACACCGGGGTCAACTACAAGTTCAACTTCGGCGTGCTGGGAGAGGGCAATTCCTCGGATAAAATTCTCAACGACGTGGAAGCGGGACCCGATATTTTCAGCTTCCCCAGCGACCGCATCAACACCTTCTACGCCGCGGGAGCTCTGGCTCGCATCGGCGGAGACATGGAGACGCGCGTCAGAGCCGAGAACGCCGAGGGCGCAGTGGATGCCGCCACCGTCAAGGTAAACGGTGAGGATCACCTCTACGCCTTCCCCGTGACGGGTGACAACTGCTATTTCCTCTACTATGACAAGAGTGTTTTCAAAAGCCCCGAGGATCTCCAGAGCATGGACAAGATCCTCGATATAGCCGAGGCGGCGGGCAAGAAGGTGCATTTCAAGATCAACGATGACGGCTGGTATCTGGCCTCCTTCTTCTTTGCCGATGAGGATCTGGGATACGACGTCACCTACAACGACCGCATGGTGGAGGAGAAGATCAGCATCAACTTCGACACCGAGAACGGTCTGGACGTCATGAAGTCCATCCGCCACTATATAGGCCGTGACGGCTTTGTGGCGCAGACCGACGATTCCAAGATCATTGCCGCCTTCACCCCCGATAAAAACGGTAAGCGGGAGGCCGCCGCCGCGGTCAGCGGAACCTGGAACGCCGCCACCATAAGGCAGCTTCTCGGGGACGATATGGGGGTCTGCATCCTGCCCACGGTGAAGATCGGCGGCGAGGACGTGCGGCTCTCGGGCTTCATGGGCTACAAGCTCATGGGCGTGGGCGGCTACAGCAAAAACAAGGGCGAGGCCACCCGTCTGGCGGCTTACCTCACAAACGAGCAGAACCAGCTCAAGCGCTTCAGGGACCGAGGCTTCGCCCCCACCAACAAGAAGGCGGCGGCCACCGCGGAGGTTATGAACGACCCCGTCATCTCGGTGGTGCTGGAGCAGGCGGCCTACAACCGCTCCCAGAAGAACGTCCCCTCCACCTTCTGGACACCCATGGCATCCCTCATCACCCCCCTCGTCACCGCCAAGGCCGAGGGCAAGACCGTAACGGATGAGCAGATGATGGGGTATCTGGAGGCGCTTTGTAAGCAGATCAGAAAGGGCTGATCCCTGAAGATACAAAGATACAAGATACAAAGATACAAGATAGATGACGGCACGCCGTATCTTGTATCTCGTATCTTGTATCTCGTATCTTGTATCTCGTATCTTGTATCTCATCCTATCCACGTATTGATAACGGTACTATGAATCATCCAACCAACCAAAACTTCCCCTACGTCCCCCAATCCCTCCTCGTCCGTCTGGGTCGTTCCTTTATGGCGGGACTCAAAGCCGCCCCGAAGCGGACAGCCGCGCGGATCGCAACCGCCGCCAAGGGCACAGCCTCCCGCCTGAGAGACTTCTTCAAACGCTTCGCCGAGGGTGATGCCACCACCAAGGCATCCTATATCGTCATGGGTCTGGGACACCTCCGACGGGGTCAGATCGCCAGAGGGTTGATCTACCTCATCCTCCAAGCCCTCTTCATCCTCTACACCGTCACCTTCGGCGGCCGCTATTTGGGAATGTTCTTTGAGAATTTCTTCACGGGGGGCAACGTGGGACGGTTGGAGACCCATATCTCCAACGTCTGGGATGAGGAGCTGGGCGAGTACGTCAAGATCGCGGGGGATAACTCCTTCCATATCGTGCTGTACGGCATCCTCACCGTATTCGTCATTCTGTTCTTCGCCCTCACCTACCTCCGCTCGGTGAAGGAGTCCTACGCCCTGGAGCAAGCCGCCATCATCGGGCGCAGACCCGACGGCATCCGACGGGACGTCGCTCTCTTGGGGGACAGTAAGTTCCACGTCACCCTCCTCTCCCTCCCCATGGTGGGTCTGTTCTTCTTCACCATCGTCCCCCTCGCCACCATGATCCTCATCGCCTTCACCAGCTACGATGCCAACCACGAGGTGCCCGAGCACCTGTTCCAATGGGTGGGACTGCAAAACTTCGGGGATATGCTCTCGGGCGGCTCGTCGTTGGGCGCGACCTTCCGTCGGGTGCTGACGTGGACGCTGACGTGGGCGTTCTTCTCCACCTTCACCAACTACTTCGTGGGGATGCTGCTGGCTCTCCTCATCAACAAGAAGGGCATCCGTCTCAAAAAGCTCTACCGCACTCTCTTCGTGGCCACCATCGCCGTCCCCCAGTTCGTCTCCCTCCTGATCCTCTCCAAAATGCTGGACACGGGCGGCGGTACCCTCGGCAGCGGCGGCGGTATCATCACCCAGCTTGTGGAGAACCTCTTCGGCTACCACCTCCAGTTCGGTCTGGACATCCTCACCACCCGTATCGGCATCATTCTGGTCAACCTCTGGATCGGCGTGCCCTACAGTATGCTGCTCTGTAGCGGTATTCTTATGAACATCCCCGAGGATCTCTACGAATCCGCCCGCATCGACCGCACGGGACCCGTCCGCCGCTTCATGAAGATCACCCTCCCCTATATGCTCTTTGTGACGGGCCCCTACCTCATCACCCAGTTCATCGGCAATCTCAACAACTTCAACGTCATCTATCTTTTGAGCGGCGGCGGCCCCGGGGATCTCTCCCTCTACACCAACGGCGCGAAGGGTACCGACCTCCTCATCACGTGGCTCTACAAGCTCTCTCTGGGTGCTGACCGCAACTATAAGCTGGCCTCGGTCATCGGTATTTTCGTATTCCTGATCTCGGCCATCCTGTCGCTGGTGGTCTATAACCGATCCTCCGCCGTGAAAGGAGAAGAA
>JAZNUO010000238.1:0-10439 GCA_045592305.1 Eubacteriales bacterium
GGGACAGGCGGTCTTGATGGCCTCCTCGACCTGCTCCAGCTCGCGGGTCTCGGCGACGGGATCGAAAACGTAGATATCGTACTTGTTTACGATGGGGAAGGCAGACATAAGGTCTTCCTTCAGGCGGTCGGAGGAGCACTCGTCCAGAGCCTTGTACTCGAAGTAGATCAGCCACTTGTAGCAGTGGTAGGCCGCGGTCTGCAGAGGATGCCCTTTCTCATCCTTGAGGATCTTGGCATCCTCAAAGGAAACGCCGTAATACTCCTCCATGGGAGCCTTGATCATGGTCTCGAAGCGCTCCTTCTCGATCATACGGGGGACCAGGCGTCTGGCCTCCTCGCGACCGATGGTGTACTCCACGCGGATACCGTTCTTGATGTTCTTGACCTTGATCTGGTCGCGGAGAGCGGCGTACTCGTAAGAGGAGTATTCGCGATCACGACCGTTCTCGGTGAACTTAACGAGTATCTGGGACATGATTTCGCTCTTGACACTGTCCGAAGCGGTGGAGGTGCCAATGTCATAGGGGTTTGTAAAGAGGATCTGACCCGTGGTCAGGTCCTTGACGGCCACCTCTCCGGACTTCTCATCTGCGTAGATGGTGTAGTTGCCCTTGGTGGTCTTTTGGGTCATAGTAGCCAGTTTATCAGCGGGGGAGGCGTAGATAGTCGAGATATAATCCTCGATCAGGAGTCCTGCCTCGTCCCCCGTGGTCTCTTCGGGAGCCGCGTCTGCTGCGGAAGCGGTGATGACGGAAAAGCTTCCAAAAGCGCCGCAAAGCATCAGAACAGCCAAGAAGAGTGACATGAGTTTCTTCAAATTCATCATTCGTAATCTCCTATATGCGTTATAGTCTGTACTGAATCTCGTCAACGATATTGGTGACCAAACCGACAATCTTACCGACAAGAGTGGTGAACAGAACGGCAAGGAACATGATGAACACCATACCGACCACGGTACCGAGGACGGTGATGACGTTCTTACCCATGGAATAATCATGAGTAACCATGGTGCCGAAGAAGAGCAGCAGACCCAGCCAGATGAAGGCGAAGCTGCTGATGAAACCGATAATATCGATCTCGGTGCCAATGCAGAAGTTGGAGTAGACGGTGGTGGGGATGACCAGCAGCGGGATGGGAAGCAGGCAATAGCCGGCGGCGATGAAGATGTCCTTGAAGCTGCCTTCGCCCTCGAACAGGGTGGTCAGACACCAGTTCGCCAGAACGAACAGGAGCAGAGGCACCAGAACGCCAAAGACCTGCGCCCAGACCGAAGCCAGACCCGCGAAGGGATTCAGCAGGTAGCCCTGACCGATGGCCTGGTAGTAGAAGGTGGCAATAGCCAATACGATGAAGAAGATCGCGCCGCGGACGGAGCCTCTCTTCTCGTGCTTCAGATCCCAGAAGCCATCGAAGGGGTGGAAGATGATGTGGAAGCCGTAAGCGATCTCCTGACCGAAGGTGCGTTTCTTGCCCGAGGTTGCCACGCGCTTATTGATCTTCGCCATCCACTTGAAGAAGATCATGACCACAACGATCAGACCCACGATGAGCAGGAGCAGCAACAGGAAGTAGGTGGACATCCACTCCTTACGGATCTCCTTGTAGGAGTTCGACCAGTTGCCGGTGTCGTAGGCCGACTCGAAGTAGGTCAGGGAGTTGGCGTAGTCCTTGTTTCGGTACATAGCCTGACCGATACCCACGTAAGCGGAGTCGAAGTTGGAGTTACGCTTCAGAATGTCGGTCCAGAGGTTGATGGCGAGGTCAAAGTCCTGAGTGGACTCGGCGGCGATGGCCTGAAGCAGGATGTTGCCGTACTCGGTTCTCTGGAATACCGTGATGTTATCGTTGGACTTATCCAGGATCAGCATATTGGTGCCCTGATAAGCGATGGCCTCAATGGAGCGCAGGTTGCCCAGCATTTCGCCCTTGTCGCCGAAGGCGAACAGCAGATTACCGTCGAAGTCGTAGGTATAGATGCGGTTACGCTTCTCGTCGATGATGGACCAGGTGTCCTCGGGACCGACGGCGGCGTCGATGATGGTAGAAACACCGGTGATCTCGTCGGTGGAGCGGCTGGAGAAGTCAATCTCACCGGCGGGTATCCAGAAGCCGTTACGTCTCATGATCTCGGAGCCGTTGGCGTTCAGGAGCTTGACGGGGGAGTTGGTTCCGGCCTTATCCTTATTCGCGATAGCACCGGCGACAGCGCCCTCCTCGATGGTGGATGTGGTGACGTAGACCAGACCCTTATTCTTGTTGAGGGCGATGTTATTGAACTCGGTGGAAACCTTGATCTCCTGCGCCGCGCGCTGATCCTTGGTCTGGAAGCGGCGCCAGATAATCTCCCACGCGGACATGGAGACGGCCTGCGCGCCAATGAATCCCGTGAACTCGCCCTCATCGGTCATAACGATGACACCCTGATAGGTGGTGGAGGACACCACGTACAGACGGTTGTAGGCATCCACGGCCATAGCCACGGGCTTGTAGACCGAATCCTGCTCAAAGAGGGAGTCCTCGGGCTCTTCAATGATGCGCTGGAAGTTACCGAACTCATCAAAGACCACGATACGGTTCGCGCCGGTATCGCAGACCCAGATCAGCTTGTCATACTTCTCGTTGGGCTCGGAGACGAACACGCCCTGAGGAGCGGAAAGTCTGTCGGGAACGCCCTGGTCGTTGGAGAACTCGGAAATGGTAAAGTTGACCTTGTAGTAGCGGTCCAGCACCACGATACGGTTGTTGCCCGTATCAGCGATGTAGACGTTTTGTGCCTCATCGGTGATCATGTCACCGGGGTTCTCGATCGGGACGTCAAGACCCATGTAGGTCGAGTCCACGGAGTCGATGGCGGTGTAGGCATCAGGGGAGTACAGGGCCCGACCGTACACATCGTACACGTAAGTCTGATAGGCAGAACCGGCACCCGCAGTGACGCAGAAGGCGGTCAGAACCATCAGAACGGCGCAGAAGGTACAGAGAATCTTGTTGAAATTCTTCATTATTATATATACCTCCTGATTAGTCTTTCATCCCCGAGGAACCCATCGTCTCGATGATGTTCGACTGGGAGATGATGAAGATGATGATGGGGACCAGCATCATGATGACCTGGGACGCGGCACCCGCGCCTGCGCGCTTGATACCACCCGCAAGGATCTGGCCGATGGCGTAGTTGAAGGACTTGTACTGCTCGGAATAGATGTACATGGACGCGCCTGCGTTCCACAGACCCTGGAAGGAGTAGATGATCAGAGTCAGCCATGCGGGCTTGACCATGGGCATGGCGATGCCCCAGAAGATCTGCAGCTCCTTTGCGCCGTCCAGACGGGCGGACTCCAGGACCGAGTCGTTGACGTTGGTATCCATGAACTGCTTCATCAGGTACAGACCCAGAGATCCGCACCATGCGGGAACGATCAGAGCCCAGTAGGTATCCAGCCAGCGGAGGGTGGACATCAGGATGAAGGAGGTGATGGCGGTAACGGTTGCGTTGAACATCAGGGACATCTGGACGGTCTGGAACATGAGGTTACGGCCGGGGAACTTGATCTTCGCCAGAGCGTAAGCGGCCAGAGAGGCGAGGAACAGGTGGCCTGCGGTACCGGCAACCGAGACCAGAACCGTGTTGAAAATGTAGCGGGAGAAGGGGACCCAGGAGATGTTCATCAGGGTGAACAGATCCTTGAAGTTCTTGAGGGTGGGGGACATAACGTAGAAACGAGGGGGGTACATCCACAGCTCATCCAGAGGCTTCAGAGACTGCATGACAACGTAGACCATGGGCAGGAACATGAACGCGCCCAGAATGACAAGGATGACCGAAATACCGGCGTCGCCGCCCGCGGAGCGGGCGAGGACGACCTTATGCTTTCTTGTTCTTAATTTTGCCATATCAAGTACCTATCTTCGAGAGTAGTCTCTTAACGAGCATGTTGGCGCCGATCATCATCAGGAACAGAATCACGGCGATAGCGGACGAATAACCGATCTCGTAGCGCATTCCACCATAGTCATTCAAATGGTGCATGATGGTGTGGGCGCAGTAGTTGACCGAGGGGAAGCCTGCCAGAGCGTCGACGATACCGCCGAAGCCGAAGGCACCTGTGATGGACATGATCGCGCCGAACATAAGCTGAGGCTTCATGGAAGGAAGGGTGATGTAGTAGAGCTCCTGCCAACGGTTCTTGACACCGTCCACCGCGCCCGCCTCAAAGAGGGCTCTGTCGATGCCCTGAAGACCGGCGATGAAGGACAGGAAGGAAGTACCGAGGGAGGTCCACAGGGAGACCACGATACACAGGGGCATGACGTACTTCTCATTTCTGAACCAGTTGATCTCGGTCTCGATCAGACCCAGCTTCATAAGGGTGGCGTTCGCCCAGCCGTAGGAGTCGGACGAGAACAGCGTACCCCAGATCAGGTAGACCTGACCCGAAATGGAAGGCGCGTAGAAGACCAGGGTAACGAGCGCGCGGATCTTGGGGGGCAGCTCGTTGATGAACCATGCCACCAGATAGGACATGATGTAGGACGAGGGACCCACGATGCACGCAAAGATGAAGGTGTTCTTAATGGCGATGAGGAAAATATCGTCATCGAAGAACAGGGTAACGTAGTTTTTCAGCCAGACGATGTTGGGGAACTCCAGCATATTGAAGTCTGTAAAGCTGATGACGATGGAAAGCACGACCGGCACGACGGTGAAGAGGGTGAACAGAATCATGTACGGAGCGACCATGAGGTAGGCGACCCAGTTCTGTCTGATCTCTTTGAGCTTCCATTGGGTTTTTGTCAGCTCACGCGAGGCGGCTTGCTTTGAAGCCTGTTTTGTAGCCATTTACTCTCTCTCCTTATATAGATTGAAGTGATGGAAACGCGATGGGGATCAGACCCCGGTGAGGCGGGCGGCATCCTCCAGGAAGTCGACCATGCACTTCAGCCGGGTAGCCAGAAGCTCGGTGTTCTCGTAGACCTCGTAGGAGAAGCACTTGCGGATCTTCTTCTTCTCGGCCTTGGTCAGGCTTGCGTCGGTCATGTCATAGCCCATGACCTCGGTTCTGTCGGCGATGAACTTGGAGCCGTCGGGATCCAGCTTCTCGTACAGAGCTTGTACGGCCTCGGCGGCGGTCGCCAGCTCGGCGGCATCGTCGCTGCGGACAGCTCCCTCGATCTGAACCATCAGGTCCTCATATTCGGCCTTGAATTCATCATCCTCGCGGATGAAGCCGACCAGCTCGGTGATCTGGGCCAGACGCTTGGTGAGCAGATCCTTGTAGACGTTCACACCGTCGGAGAGGGTCTCCAGGTTGAACTCGTTACGCTTACGCTCGATCTCCTTATTAATGGTATTAATGTAGGCAAGCAGAGCGTCGGAGGGATTGGCCTTATCGTTGTAGGCGCTGAGGAACGCGAAGTTGGTGTAACGGTCGATGATGTAGGCACCGGGGTAGTTGGGCACGGAACCCAGATTGTTGAACTGGTTCTGGATCTGCTCCAGCTCGGCGGTGGTCCAAGGCAGGGATGCAAGCGCGTTCTTGTTGGACACGGGCTGCTTTGCGGAGGGACCCATGATGGCAACCATCTCGTTGGAGAAGCCGACCTGGCAGCTCTCGCCGGTGTACCACTTCATGAACTCCCAAGAGCTCTCGACCTTGTCGCAGCCCTTGACCATGACGGTAGCGGCGACACCGGAAATGGACACGTTATTAATGATGGGTTTGCCGTTCTCGTCGTAGCCGTTGATCTCACCGGGCAGGGGCATGAACTCCCACTTACCGTTGATCTCGGTGGCAAAGACCTTGAGCTGGTTATACAGACCGGTGTAGTCACCCAGCAGAATGGGCATCTCGCCGGTACGGAAACGGTTCGCGGCATCGTACTGGTAGGGGAAGGAATACATGGTGAAGAGGTTACACATCTTCTCGAAGGCACCCAGACCCACCTTGGAGTCCAGATTGATGCGCATACCGTCGTCAGCGAAGAGGTCGCCGCCCTGCTGGTACAGGAAGATCTTGTAGTCGGTGGACAGACCGATCTGCATGTTGTTGGCCTGCAAGGTAGGAATGGTAGACATAACGTCGTCCCACGTCTTGGGAACCTCCAGACCGAGGTCGGCCAGGATGTCGATACGGACGAACATCATGGGGAAGCCCTGGGTCTCGGGCAGGCCGTAGTAGTGCATCTGCTCGTCGGCATCCTCGATACCAAGGACGATCATAGCGGCATCGTTGAAGTTGTTGGAAGTAAACTCCTCGAAGTCCTGGTTGGTCTCGATGTTCAGCAGAGCGGAACGGATGGCGTAGTTGATGACGTCGCCCTGTCCCAGACCCAGATACACGTCAGGGCCCGAGCCTGCCAGAATGGAGGGAAGCAGCGTACCGCCGGCGACCAGCTTCAGATCGATGGCGATGTTGGTTTTGGGGGTGAAGTCATTGTTGATGAGGTTGCGGTAGACCTGAGACTGGTCACGGGCGGAAGCCAGCCAGACCTCGGTAGCGGTCTCATCGGTCTCCTCCAGCGCGCCCATGCTGTTATAGTCACGCCAGAAGGACTGCCAGAAGCCCTTGATCTCGTGAAGGAAGGTCTGGAAGAAGTTAGGAGTTGCCTTGGGCATCTCCTGACCGGCAGGCTGGATCTGGATGTAGTCAAGCTGCAAGGGCTGGGTCTGGGCATCCGACAGGAAGGTACCCAGCGTACCAATGTAGGACTTGAGGTTGGTCAGATTCTTTGCCACTTCGTCATCGTCGGTACCCATCTCCTCAAGAAGTCTCGCGACCTTCTCAAGGGTAGCCACGTTGGAGGACTTCTCACCGGCGATGAGGGTCATCTCCTGAGCCAGCTTCTTGAGGTTCTGGGACTGGATGACCATGTCGACCATGGTATCGGGCATGACCTGCGAGAAGCCATAGTCACGGTAGCTGTCGGGGGTGATACCGGTCAGCTTGATGATGTTCAGGTAGTCGTTGTTGATGGAGTTCAGGATGTCCTCCACGCGGCGGACCACGTCGCCCATCTTACCGAGAGTGACCTCCAGACGGACGGTGTAGATCACGTCCTTCTCAAGGTAGACCTGATAGGACTTCTGCTGGTCCTTCTTGTCGATCTCGCCGTCGCCGTTGACGTCCTGCTTACCGCCTGCCAGGGGAGTTACCTGCCACTCGGCGGAGTAGTCGTAAGTCAGCTTGAGCGCCTCCTCGAAGGGAGCGCCGTTGTAGTAGCCCTTGGCGCTCTCGTCCAGACCCTCACTGTAGAGATACATGGAACGGCAGGTGGACATACCGTCCAGCACGTCCTGACGGAAGCGCGCCACGATGTCGTACATACCGGAGGAGGAGACCTTGAAGCGGTACTCCACCCACTGACCGGCGGTTGCCCACTTGTCACCGCCGATGGTGTTCAGGATGGAACAGGTGGTATCGGTGGGAGAGTTAATGGCGCAGGAGCGGTCCTCCACGGGGTAGATGGTCTTGTTGGACATGACGCTTGCAAGCTCGGCCTCGATCTTGATGGTATCCTGACCGGCGGGCTCATTCGCGTACCTGGCGATGTAGTCCTCGTAGGTATCCACGTCCTCGATGGGATACAGGGTGATGGACTTGATGGACATGGGCTCGTTCTGACCCTCGAGGGTGATCTTGTTTTCACCGGAGTCCAGCGCGAACTCGAAGTTGGTGGTGTAGTAGCCGCTGGAATCCTTCAAATAATAGGTCATCCATTCCGGCTGATCCGTGGTGGTGGGTCGGATCTCGTTGTTGGAGATGTCTCTCTGTAAGAAGCGGACCTGATAGGTCTCCGCAAATTCGGACATTTCCTGAGTCACAAAATCAGGGAATCCGATCCTGACCTTGCCGTCCTCAACGCGAACGTCGGTGTACCCGACCTCCTTGGCGGCGGCAGCCAGAGAATCGGCTGTCTCGCCCTTACCGGGGACGATCGTGGCATCCACGTAATTGTTGATCCAACGCTTCGGAAGGGTGAGGAAGCGGGCCTCGGCGAAGGGAACCTTATCGTTGATCTTCAGAACGCGCTCAATGGAGGTAGAACGGTTCTGATCGGGGTAGTACTCGAACATGATCGCGTACTTAGCGGTCTCGGGAACGTTGACAATCCAAGAGACCTCGCCGTTAGCGGGAGTGAACAGCGCGTTTTCGCCGTCCTTGGGCTCCATCTTGAAGCCCTCGTCCTCGGTGATAAACGCCTCAATATCAACCTGGACGGTTTGGGTAGCGCCGGGGATCGCCGCGTTCTTTTCGGAATATTCCTCATACGAGATCGCGTTCAAAAGCTCGCGGAGCTCCTCCAAGGAAACGTCGGTGATGGAGCCTCCGGAGCCTTCGGCATCCGAAGCGGAAGCGAAGATGACCGCGTTGCCCAGAAGCATGGTCAGGCAAAGCAGGAATGCCGCTATCCGTGTGAATTTCTTTTCCCTCATTACACTTTTCCTCCTGTGTGGATTTTAGCCTGCGGCTCGGGAAAAACCGCAGACCAGGCGGGTATGATGCTGCCGTCAACATACCGTGATGCGGAAATACCGTTCCTTACCCCTCCTGCGCGTCCGCCGGCATCGGCCTTCCCGGCAGTCGGACACACACGGGAGCGGACTCGCGCAGAGGCGGCGCGATCTCCCATGGGCTCTCAGCCGAAAACAGCGAGACACATAATGGGGCAGGACAGGCAGAATTTTTTCGGTTTTCCTTGTCGCGAAAGGAGCTTTGCCCCCCGGCCGTCACCCTATTGCGGTCAGGAAGCACAGCCGCCTCAGGCGGTGCGGGGATCCGAGTCAAATCCGTGCGGAACGGTTGCATTACACCCTAATTTGACCTGTTTATGATACCACAAAATCCCCGAAAAGTCAAGGGTCAAACGGGTTTCGTACATATATATGTAAGCCAAAAATCGTCGAAAAGCGCTGTTCACGATTTGTTCACACATGCATTTTTAAAGTCCGTTTAACCCTCCTCGCGGTCGCCCGAACGCTTGACGAAAAGGGCATTTTGAACGAAAAGTAAAAATTGCTTGCCGCTTTTTGAATCATTCATCCTCCGTTCAAAATAAGTCACAAATAGTTTACCATTTGTACCGAGTGATTTTACTTTTTCACATCAAATCCCTCTGTTTTTCACGGTCTCAACACCGTGTTTTCAAAAGCAGTCATTCGAACGCGATGTGCATTTTGCACAATTTTTTGTTTCGTTTTTCTACGTCTTGGCGAGTTGCACAAAAATGCAGGGTATCTGGTATTTTTTTCCTTTTTCTGCGCAGGAACTGTCATTTTAAGCCATTTTCTTCCATATTTTCGGGCAGGGTCTTGCAATTCGGGGGAATGTGTGCTATACTGTCCCCGTCAGCTTTTCGCCACGCCACTCCCACGAAAGGAACACCAGATCATGAAAGAACGGCACTACCCCCGCGCCACCGTCACCCCCAAGGGCGAGAAAGCCCTCCGCGGCGGCCACCCTTGGATCTACGCCGACGAGGTTACTTCCCTCTCCTCCGCTCCCGAGGACGGCGGCATGGTGGACGTCTATTCCGCCAAGGATAAGTACTTCGGCACGGGCTTTTATAACAGCCACTCCAAGATCCGCGTCCGCATCCTCTCCCGTAACGCTAACGATACCTTTGACGAGGCCTACTGGGAGCGCCGTCTCCGCTACGCGGTGTCCTACCGCCGCACGGTTATGGGGGAGACCGACTTCAGATGCTGCCGCCTCATTTTCGGCGAGGCCGACGGCTTCCCGGGGCTGACGGTGGATCGCTTTGAGAACGTCCTCGTGGCGCAGGTGCTCTCCCTGGGCATGGAGCGCATCCGCGATACCCTGTTTTCTTCCCTTATCCGCATCCTCCGCGAGGAGTTCGGAGCGGGGATCGACACCCTCTACCTCCGCAACGACGTAGCCATCCGCGAGCTGGAGGGAATGGAGTCATACAAGGGGTTTTATGCATGTAACCCCCTGAATTTACGCACTGAAGACGAGGAAAAGGCCATTTCCGCCGCCGAGGGGCGAGACTTTGGCACCACCGCCATCACCGAAAACGGCATCAAGTACACAGTGGATTACATAGGCGGGCAAAAGACGGGCTTCTTCCTTGACCAGAAGTACAACCGCCGCGCCATCCGTCAGATCAGCGAGGGTAAGACGGTGCTGGATTGCTTTACCCATACGGGCTCCTTCGGTCTCAACGCCGCCGCGGGCGGGGCAAAAAAGGTAGTCTCGGTGGACATCTCCGCCGACGCGCTGGCCATGGCGCGAAAAAACGCCGACGCCAACGGGCTGTCGGATCGCATTGAGTACGTGGAGGCCGACGTGTTCGACTACCTCAAGACGCTCTCTCAGGCGGGGCGCAAGGGCTGTCCCTTTGATTTCATCATCCTTGACCCTCCCGCCTTCAAGTCGGATCGTAGCCATGTCGTTCTGTGAGCCAAGGAGTTGT
>JAZNUO010000239.1:0-4049 GCA_045592305.1 Eubacteriales bacterium
GCGGGCATTAACACCCGTGACTACGCAGAGCGCGTTCCCGCACTTGTTGAGGCAGGCGTTGACGTTCTCTGTATCGACTCCTCCGAGGGCTTTTCCGAGTGGCAGAAGCGCACCATCGCCTGGATCCGCGAGAAGTACGGCGATACCGTGAAGGTGGGCGCGGGTAACGTGGTGGATGCCGACGGCTTCCGCTTCCTCGCTGATTGCGGTGCCGACTTCATCAAGGTGGGTATCGGCGGCGGCTCCATCTGCATCACCCGTGAGACCAAGGGCATCGGACGCGGTCAGGCCACCGCTCTGATCGAGGTCTGTCAGGAGAGAGACCGCTACTTTGAGGAGACCGGCATCTACATCCCCGTCTGCTCCGACGGCGGTATCGTCTACGATCACCACATCACCCTGTCCCTGGCCATGGGCGCCGACTTCGTCATGCTGGGTCGCTACTTCGCCCGCTTCGACGAGTCTCCCTCCAATAAGGTCTCCATCGGTGGCACCTACTACAAGGAGTATTGGGGTGAGGGCTCTGCCCGCGCCCGCAACTGGCAGAGATACGATCTGGGCGGTGACAAGAAGCTGTCCTTTGAGGAAGGCGTGGATTCCTACGTGCCCTACGCGGGCAGCCTGAAGGACAACGTGGCCATGTCTCTGGCCAAGGTCAAGTCCACCATGTGCAACTGCGGCGCGCTCACCATCCCCGAGCTTCAGGAAAAGGCCGTGCTGACCCTCGTCTCGGCTACCTCCATCGTGGAGGGCGGCGCTCATGACGTGATCCAGAAGGAAAAGAGCAACGCTGTGAAGTGATTCACAAAAATAGAGAAGACCGCGCTGTCCCGTTGGGGATGCGCGGTTTTTGCGGCTATGGGGGAAAATTGCAGTTTATGGGGAACGGGAGAACGAGGGGCTCTGCCCCTGACCCCCGCAAGCCCCTTTTGAAAAAGGGGCTTGACCCCGAAAACTTTCAAAAAAGGCATTGATAGGCCAAGAGATTTGATAGTGGGGAGCATAGAGGGCACCCCCATGGGGCCCCTTCCCCATTGGTATATTTGGGGTGTGGCATGGTTGTCCCTCCTCCCCGACAAACCCAAATTTGAAATAATATTACAAAAAATGCGGTTGACACTCACCGAATGTCATTTTTCTCCCTCCTGTGTGCTATAATGGAGCCACCATCATCCTATGCAAAAAGAGAGGAAGAAATATGTTCGACACCCTGAAGGATTTCTACCGCGGCCACCTCGTCCCGAGCGAAAAGGACGGCCCCAATCGTCCACACGTCCAAGACCTTCTGCGCCTGCGCGAGGGCAACCGCGAAAAGCTCTGCAAAGGCATGACCGAGGAGCAAAAGGAGATACTGGAGAAGTACGACCGCCAAACGGCCGAGATGATCGAGCTGAACCGCGAGGATAGCTTTATCAATGGCTTTCGCACAGGCACCCGCATGACAGCGGAGGCGTTCACCAAGGAATGAAAAGAACCGCGCCACCCTAACGGGCAAGATCATTAAGTTAAGAAATAGAAAAGGCTCTCCCTTTGGGAGAGCTCCCGCCGAAGGCGGGTGAGAGGGCAAATAGCGTTTGAACTGCCCTCTCCGTCACGCTTCGCGTGCCACCTCCCCCAAAGGGGGAGGCTTAACTTAATGGTATTGCCCCCAACGGGACAGCGCGGTTTTCTTTACATGTTCAAAATACGCAACGCCTCATCCATGACCTCATGAATCGTCCCGGGATGGGGCGGATCACTCTCATACGCCCCGATCCCCTTCTCCAACCACGTCAGATCATACCACCGCCCGAACTTGCACCCCGCGCGGTGAAACGTCCCCACGGGGGTAAATCCCATCCGCAGATGAAAGGCGAGGCTGGCATTCGTCAGGTAGGGATCGTCACGTTCCACCGTAGCCACGGCGGCGGTCATGGTACGGATGCCCATGGCCTTGAGGATGGCTTCCAGCTTTCCGTAGAGAGCCTGACCGATCCCCATGCCCTTGCGGTCCTCGCGGATGTAGATGGCGGTCTCCACCGACCAGTCAAAGGCGGGGCGGCTACCCAGAGGACAGGCGTATGCGTAGCCCACGGGAGCGCCGTCCAGCTCGGCCACAAGGTAGGGGTACTTCGACGAATAGGTACGGATGCGCTGAGCGAACTCGGCGACCGAGGGCATCTCGTACTCGTAGGTGATGGCGGTTTTCCGAATGTAGGGCGCATAGATGGAAACCAACGCCTCGGCATCGGCGGGAGCGGCGAAGCGGATGGTCAGCGCGGGGTTTTTCGGCGCGGCACTGTTCCGTGTGGTCATGCTTCCACCTCGCCCATCACGGCGGCACGAACCTCGCCGTACATATACAGCGACCCCAGACAGAGCAGGGCTTTCCCCTCTCGCGTGGCGGTCTCGGCGGCGGCGCTCACACCCTCGGCTACCGTGGCGTACCCTTCGGCGGGGACACCGATGGCGCGGAAGGACTCGGCGTATTTGGCAGGGTCAAGGGCGCGGTCGTTGGCGGGACGTACACAGAAGGCGCGGGAAGCCACCTCCCCCATGCGCGCCACCATGCTGTCGTAGTCCTTATCCGCCATAACCCCCGTCAGGAGAAGAATTTTTGCATCCCTGAAATAGGTCTTGACGCTCTCAATGGCGGCGTCGATGCCCTCGGGGTTGTGACCGCCGTCGGCGATGATGAGGGGGGACTTGGACAGCACCTCAAAGCGGGCGGGCCACGCGACCGAAGAAAGCCCCCCGCGGACAGCCTCCTCGGGGATAGTCAGCCCCTGCTCGCGGAGGAGGTCAATGACGGTCAGCACCGTGGCGGCGTTGTAGGGCTGGTAGAGACCTGCCAGGGAGACGCGGAGATTTTTGCGCTCCCCGAAATCGAAGTCGGCACCGAGGAGATCGGCGCGGATATTCGCCAACTTGGCGTGATCGGTCTCGGTATAGGGCGCGCCCGCCTCGGCGGCTTTTTCGCGGATCACACGGGCGCAGGACTCGTGGGAGGGAAGTGTCTGTCCGTCATCCTGAGCGGAGCGAAGCGAAGCCGAAGGATCAGGGGCTGTTCCTTGGCGATCCTTCGATTGCGCCACTATGCGGCTTCGCTCAGGATGACCGTCGGAGGTAATGGGTGCATGGTTGCCGCCGAACACCACGGGAACCCCCGCCTTGATGATCCCCGCCTTCTCCGCGGCGATCTTCTCGGGGGTGTCACCCAGAAAGGCGGTGTGATCCATGGCGATACCCGTGATGACCGAAGCCACCACCGTTTCGGGGGAAATGATGTTGGTGGAGTCCAGCCGACCGCCCATGCCTACCTCAAAGACCACGTAGTCGCAGGCATGGCGGGCGAAATACACCAGCGCGATGGCGGTGATGAGCTCGAACTCGGTGGGGGTGTCGGCCATGGCCTCGGCATGGGGCAAGACGAATTCGGTGATCTCGGCCAGCTCCCCGTCGGGGATGTCCACCCCATCGATCCGCATCCGCTCGTTGAAGCGGAGGACGAAAGGGGAGGTGTAGAGTCCCACCTTGTAGCCCGCCTTTTGCAGGATGGTCGCCAGCATGACCGAGGTGGAGCCCTTGCCGTTGGTGCCGGCGATATGGATGAATTTCAGGGAGTTTTGGGGATTGCCCAGACGGCGTGTGAGCTCTACCGTCCGCTCCAGCCCGGGGCGGCTGCCCTTCCAGCAGGTGGAGTGGATGAAAGCAAGGGCTTGGGTGTAGGTCATGGGTGGCTCCTTTGGGGGATTCAGATTTGGGGTGGGTGGGAGGACACGCGCCCGCAAGGGCGCATATCGAGCCGAAGGCATATCGAACCGCGAAGGCTTAGGCCGAGCGGTATATCGAGCACCCTAATGGGTGCATATCGACCAAAAGCGCTCCGTCGATATACGCCTTGCGGCGTTCGATATGTGCGTCGTTTCCCGCCGCACTCGATATTCCGCTCGGGCTTTGCCCGAGACGGATCGATATACCCCCTGCGGGGGCGTGGCGGGCTTCGCCCGAGAAATCCCAATTTACATTTTTTCAAACAGCTTCCGAAAGGACTTCTGCCTCCAAAGCAG
>JAZNUO010000240.1:0-13913 GCA_045592305.1 Eubacteriales bacterium
TAGACGGTCATTTGTTGGTAGTCCCCCTTGAAGAGGCGGGCGGCCTTGCCGTCATACAGGTCGATTGCGGGGAAAATATACATAGAAACGGAACCTCTTAGTTAGTTTTCGTCCTCGTCATCGGCGGGGACGGGGGTGACGATGGGCTTGCCCTCGGTGTCCACAAGGACGGTCAGACCGCCGGCGTAACCCGAGTCAGTCCACAGGTAATTGACACCGGTCTTGCGGTCCACCAGCACGCGGATTTGGGGGCTGTCAAAGGCACCGCCGGAGATTTCGGTGCAGATAAAACGCTTGGATTTGATGGGCTTCATGATGGGAAACTCCTTTTTGAGAGATTTGGGAAAGATACAAAGATACAAGATACGAGATACAAGATATAGAACACGGGGAGGGCTATCTTGTATCTTTGTATCTTTGTATCTTGTATCTGAAAATCACATTTCGCAAAACGCTTTCAAGATATTCAGCCCTACCTTCCCGCTCTTCTCGGGATGGAACTGGCAGCCCATTACGTTCCCACGGGCTACGGCGGCGGTCAGCTCACGGCCGTACTCGGCGGTGGCTATAACCGCATCGTTGCAGTCGGTAGCGAAATAGGAATGGACGAAATACACGCAGTCGCCCTCCTCCACGTATTTCAGGAGGGGGTGCTTATCCTCGCCCTTGAGGATAAGGGGATTCCAGCCGATGTGGGGGATCTTCAAGCCCTCGGGGATGTACCCCGCCATGGGGATTACCCGCCCGGGGATGAGCCCCAGACCCTTGTGGACTCCGTACTCAAAGCTCTCCTCAAAGAGCATTTGCATACCGAGGCAGATACCCATGATCTTTTTGCCGCGGGCGGCTTCCTTCAAAAGAAGCTGATCCAGCCCCGTCGCGCGGAGCTTTTCGGCCGCATCAGCGAATGCCCCCACACCGGGGAGAATGATGCGGTCGGCGGCGCGGATGACAGCGGGGGCGGGGGTAACGACGGCTTCCGCTCCAATGCTCTTGAGGGAGGAACACAGGGAGAAAAGGTTGCCCACTCCGTAGTCAATAATGGCGATCATTCCAACAGTCCTTTCGTGGAGGGAATGGAGTTGGAGTTCTTCTCGTCGATGGAGACCGCCTCGGCAAGGCTGCGGGCTACCGACTTGAAGGTGCCCTCGATGATGTGGTGGCTGTTGCGCCCCGCCAACTGGCGGACGTGGAGGGTCAGCCCGCCGTTCTGGGCGAGGGCGATGAAGAACTCCTCGCAGAGCTGGGTATCAAAAGTACCGACCTTCTCGGTGGGGATGCTCATATCCATGAAGCACCCGCCCCGCCCCGAGATGTCCACGGCCGAGAGAATGAGGGTCTCGTCCATGGGGAGGATGCGGTCGCCATAGCGCTTGATGCCTCGCTTGTCCCCCAGAGCCTCGGCGAGGGCTTTACCCAGCGTGATGCCGACGTCCTCCACCGTGTGGTGATCGTCCACGCAGGTGTCGCCCTTGCAGGTGAGGGTCAGGTCAAAGCCGCCGTGACGGGCAAAGAGGGTGAGCATGTGGTCCAGGAAGCCGCAGCCCGAATCAATGGCGGAGATACCCGACCCGTCCAGATTCAGGGTCAGGGAGATGTCGGTCTCGGCGGTTTTACGGTTGATGGTTGAGGTTCTCATGAAATAACTCCTTTTTGGGATGTTGCTTTGGGAAACGCCCTCTCAGTCAGCGGTGAAACCGCTGACAGCTCTCCCAAAGGGAGAGCCTTGTTATTCCGAAAGCCTCCCCCTCTGGGGGAGGTGTCACGCCTGCGTGACGGAGAGGGCAAATTGTTGGGGTCAAAGTTCTGTCAGAATATCCGAAACGGTGGCGATGAACGCCTCCATTTGTTCTTTTGTACCAATGGTAATGCGGTTGTAGTCGGCGATGCTTGCCTTGCCGAAATGGCGCACCAGAATGCCGCGGCGCTTCAGCTCCAGATAGAGAGCCTCGCCGCTCATCTTCTCGGTCTTGGCAAAGACGAAGTTGGTCAGAGAGTCCAGCACCTCAAAGCCCAGCGCGCGGAGAGCCTTTGTGGTGTAGGCGCGGTTCTCCATGATGGTGCGGCAGTTAGCCATGTAATAGTCATTGTCGCAGAGGGCGGCGTAGCCCGCGGCGGCGGTCATGCGGTTGACGTTATAGGGGTTGGTGGAGTAGCGCACCGTGTGGAGATCGGCGATCAGAGCCTTGTTACCGATACCGAAGCCCAGTCGGGCACCCGCCAGAGAGCGGGACTTGGAGAAGGTCTGGGTGACGAAGAGATTCTCGTACTTATCCACCAGAGTCACGGCACTCTCGGCACCAAAATCCACGTAGGCCTCGTCGATGACCACCACGCCGTCGGGGTTGGTTCTGATAATCTCCTCGATCTCGCCGAGGGTCAGGCAGAGCCCCGTGGGGGCGTGGGGGTTGGCGATCACGATAGTTTTCCCGCCCAAATTCAGATAGTCGCGGTAGTCCACCGAGAAATCCTCCTTCAGGGGGATCTCCTCGTAGGGGATGCGGTTCAGCTCGGCAAAGACGGGGTAGAAGCCGTAGGTGATGGCGGGGAACACGAGGGGGTGCTCCTCGTCGGCGAAGGCCATGAAGGCGAAATTCAGCACCTCATCCGAGCCGTTGGTGAGGATGACCTGCTCGGGGGATACCCCGTAGAGGGAGGCCAGCTTGTCGGTCAGCTCGCGACAGGTAGGGTCGGAGTAGAGCCGAAGCCGTCCCGCCTCGGTTTTCGCCGCCTCAATGACGGCGGGGGAGGGAGGGAAGGGGGACTCGTTGGTGTTGAGCTTGATGTACTGCATATCCCGAGGCTGCTCGCCGGGGGTGTAGGGGGTCAGCTTTTCAAGCCGTTTAGTGAAGAAGCGGCTCATTCCTTGTCCCCCTCAAAGCGCGCCGTCGCGCTTCTGGCGTGGGCGGAAAGTCCTTCCTTTTCGGCGAAGTAGGCCACCTTGTCGGCCACCCTCGACAGCGCGTCACGGGTGTAGTAGGTGAACTGGGACTTTTTCACGAAATCATCCACCGACAGGGGAGAGGAGAAGCGGGCGGTACCGCTGGTGGGCAGGGTGTGGTTGGGACCCGCGAAGTAGTCGCCCAGAGCCTCGGGGCAGTACTTGCCCATGAAGATGGAGCCTGCGTGCTTGACCTTGTCCAGATAGTCGAAGGGATTGTCCATGCAGAGCTCCAGATGCTCGGGGGCGATTTCGTTGGCGATGTCGATGGCCAGCATGAGATTTCCTTCTGCGACAATAATCTTGCCGTTCTTGTCGATGGACTCGCGGGCGATGTCGGCGCGGGGGAGCAGGGGGATCTGACGCTCCAGCTCGGCGGATACGGCCTCGGCCAGCTCATAGGTGTCTGTGACCAGCACCGCGGAAGCCATGCGGTCATGCTCGGCCTGAGACAGGAGATCGGCGGCCACGAACGTGGGGTTGCAGGTGGCATCGGCCACCACCAGAATTTCGCTGGGACCCGCAATCATATCGATGGAGACCCGCCCGAAGACCTGCTTTTTGGCCTCGGCCACGTAAGCGTTCCCGGGACCCACGATCTTGTCCACGCGGGGCACACTCCCGGTACCGTAGGCCAGCGCGGCGATGGCTTGCGCGCCGCCCATCTTGAAGATACGGGTCACGCCCGCCACCCTGGCGGCGGCAAGGATGACGGGGTTGACCTTGCCCGACGCGGAAGGGGGAGTCACCATGATGATCTCGGAGCAGCCCGCGATTTTGGCGGGAATGGCATCCATGAGCACGGTGGAGGGGTAGGCGGCTGTGCCGCCGGGGACGTAGAGACCCACCTTCTCGATGGGAGTCACCTTCTGCCCCACCACCACGCCGTCATGCTCGCTGATGATGAAGCTGTTTCTGACCTGCTTTTCATGGAAGGCGCGGATGTTGGCGGCGGCTTCGCGGAGGACGTCGAGGAACTCGGGCTCAACGGAAGCCACGGCCTCCTCGATCTCGGCGGGTGTTACCTCCAGAGAGGTCAGCTCGGCCTTGTCGAACTTCTTGGCGTAGGCGTAGAGAGCCTTATCACCGTTTTCGATAACGTCGGCGATGATGCCTGTTACGACACCCTCCACGCCTGAGGCGATATTGTCACGGGCGAAAATTTCATCACCCGAAACCTCGCCGTACTTGTAAATCTTAATCATTGGAAATATTGTCCTTTCCCTTGGGTATGGCGGAAGTTTTTCATCGGTTCCCGAAGGGAATGACGGGTGTGAACCCGACAAGATGAGAAACTTCCTGCACTGATTGCGCTTACGGCGCGGTCAGTGCGTCTGTGCTTTCATATAGGAAGTGATTTTCTCGATCTCCGCGGTCTTGAAGCGGAAGGCGGCCTTGTTGCAGATGAGGCGCGCCGAGATGGGGAGGATGGTCTCCTTGACCTCAAGGTCGTTTTCCACCAGGGTCTTGCCCGTCTCCACGATGTCCACGATCACGTCGGACAGCCCCAGAATGGGGGCGATCTCGATGGAGCCGTTGAGCTTGATGATGTCGATCTCACGGCACTTGGATGCGTAGTAGCGGGCGGCGATATTCGTGAACTTGGTGGCCACGCGGAGGGTGCGGCTTCCGTCGTCGTAGAAGTCCTTCTTCGCGGCAACCGCCATGCGGCACTTACCGAGGTCGAGGTCGAGAAGCTCGAAAACGTCGGGCTCGTATTCCAGAAGAATATCCTTGCCCGCCACGCCGATGTCGGCGGCCCCCCGCTCCACGTAGATGGCTACGTCGGAGGGCTTGACCCAGAAGTAGCGCACCCCTGCCTCGGGATTTTCAAAGATGAGCTTGCGGGAGGGCCCCAGCAGGGCGGGGCACTCATAGCCCGCCTCGGCGAACATGGCGTAGACCTTTTCCCCCAGCCTGCCCTTGGGAAGAGCGATATTGATCATCTTGCCGCCTCCTTTCGCAGGTCGCACAGGGCGGCGTAGCGGAGCTTTTCGGGGATGCTTCTCTGGGCGGAGACCGTTTTCCCCTCGGCGTGGAGAGCCTCCACCCTGGCGGTGACGGCCGCGGTGGGGGTGCGGCTGTCATACAGCACCAGTACGTCCACGTCATAGGCGGGGGCGGAGTGCTCCAGCCCCTCCAGAAGATCGAGATACAGGGCAAAGCCGATAGCCCCCGACTTGCGTCCCATGCGCTTCATGAGCTTGTTGTACTGACCGCCCGACAGCACGCACTCACAGATGCCGTCGAGGAAGCCGCAGAAGACCACACCGCCATAGTAGGACATATCGTTGATGATGGAGAAGTCGAAGCGCACGCGGTCTGCGTAGGGGGTCTTTTTCAGGTGATCCCGCAGACCCGACAGCTCGCCGTGGGCGATGGCCACCGCCTCGTAGCGGCGGCAGAGGGGGGTGAGGCGGTCAAGCACCGTGTCCATGTCGCCGTAGATGCCCACGAAATCCCGCAGGGTGGCGGTGTCCTCCTCGGATACGTGAGCCTCGGCGCAGATACGGGTAAGCTCGTGGGTGTTCTTCTCGGCGACGCAGCGGGCGATCTCACGGCGCACCGAGGTTTCGGCGGTGATACTGTCCAGCAGAGCCGACAGAATGCCCATGTGGGAGACGTCCAGCACGAAATGCGGAGACACGGTGGCAAGGGACGCGGCGGCCAGAGTCACGACCTCGCGGATGTCGTAGGCATCCAGGTCCCCGATGCACTCCAGACCCGTTTGCAGGATCTCCTTGAAGTGGTGGGTGCTCCCCGACACGCGGTAGACGTTCTCGTTGTAGCAGACCTTCTGCTTCTCCCCCGGGCGATCCTCGCCGTTCTTGATGATGGAGAGGGTCACGTCGGGCTTCAGCGCGAGAAGCTTGCCGCCCGTGTCGGTGAAGGTGATGACACGGTCGCTGACCAGAAAGTCCTTGTTGCGGACATAGAGGTCATACTCCTCGAATTTGCTCATCTTGAAGGGCAGATACCCGTAGCTGCGGTAGAGCTCCCGCAGAGCGAATACGGCTCGCTCCTCCGGCTTGAGATAGGTTTCGATCATGGTAAAAATCCTTATTTGACAGTAATTATTCTGAATCGGGCGTAACACTCGCTCCCATCCGCTCAATGGCGAGACGGTAGCCTCCCGCGCCGTATTCCAAGCACTTGGACACGCGGCTGATGGTGGCGGTGCTCATGCCGGTCTCGCGGCTGATGTCGGCATAGTTCGCCCCCGATGAGAGCATTTTGGCGGCTTTGAGTCTTTGGGATACGTCGAGGATCTCCTTGATGGTGCAGGCATCCTCAAAGAAAGCGTAGCACTCCTCTCTGTCCTTCAGGGACAGGATGGCATCGAACAGGGCATCCACATCGGGATTATGCAAGGGCTTCACGGTCTTGTACGGTCTCCTTTATCACTTTAGTGTGGTAAAAACTATTGCCCTATTATAATACAAAACGGCGGATTTGTCAAGACTTATTTGATAGACAAGTTGCACGAAAACGAATCTCGAAATTTGTTCATTTTGCCCGCCGCCCCGAAGGGCGGATTCGGGGGCATAAACGTAAGTGTTGGATTGTGGAATCATGTAACTGGTCAGACGGTACGCAAAATTGGGGTTTAGCGGTGCGACAGACTCTATGTACTTTTCTCTCCCTGTCGAGAGAAAAGTACCAAAAGAATCGCCACGTAAGGAAAGTACCCACGGTACTTTCCTTACGGATCCTTTCGCCTGATCTGCGTGCCCATTTGCCGGTGGGCAAATGGCCTGACACGCTGTCAAGTCGCAGTTTGCCATGGGGCCGCACGGCCGTCAGAGTGACGACCGCGCGGTGAGTCGCCCGTTTGGTGACAACCCTGAGTTTTCCTTTTCCCAACAGGATAAACAGCAGCTTGGGGCAGAAGCGAAGCGGCGAGTTCCGCGCGGACGGCGCTCCGCCGTTCGTGCGGGTTCTCGGGTATTGACGACCCCTACGCGCAATCAGACTCTTTCGCCCCCTTTGTGGGCGAAAGAGTCGCGCAGATCAGGTGGTGGGTTTCTTAAGGGAGGCACCGTGGGTGACTCCCTTAAGTGGCGATTCTTTTGGTACTTTTCTTTCGCCACGGAAAGAAAAGTACATAGGTAAAACTCTTCTATAAACCCAAATTTGAAATATCGGCGGAACAGTTCCACTTGGGCTTGTGAAAGTGATACAAGATACAGAATCAGCGAGGCCATAAGGTTTTTGCGTATCTTGTATCTCGTATCTCGTATCTGCTGAGCTCGCTCGGCGCGTATCTTGTATCTCTGTATCTCCCGAAGTGTTCGCCCCCGTTCTGTTGCCTTTTTCACGTTTTTTTGAGAAAACCTCATCTTTTGTCTTGACTTTTTCGACTTTTTGTTGTATAATGACCCTACGACACGTGGGACACGCAAGCGCGAGTCCCACGGCACGAAAAATCAGGGGTGCTGACACCGGGAGACGGCCGCTTGGCCGGCGGCTGCTCGGACGGTTGGCTGAGATGCGCCGATAGCGCGAACCCTTAACCTGATACGGATAATACCGGCGTAGGAAGTATTTTTGGATGTCTTTTCGGTGAGTGCGCAATCACCATTGGTAGAATAAGCCACCATTCAAAGACCACGCGGAGATTTTCCGTGCGGTCGAATTTTTATTTTGGAGGTGGTTCTCGTGAAAGCGAATCACAAAAAGAATCTCTTGGCCTTGGTCGAGGGAGCCATGATGCTGGCGCTGGCCTGGGTCATTGACTACGTCTGCGCGCTGGCTCCCTACAACGCCATCCTCTTCCCCGCGGGCGGCTCCATTACCATCGGTATGCTGCCCATCGTCTACTACGCCTACCGCCACGGGGCGGTCTGGGGTATGGGCGCGGGCCTGGTCTTTTCGGGGCTTCAGATCATGATGGGATGGTATCCTCCCCCTGCGGGCGTATGGTGGGCCTTCGTGCTCTGCGTCCTTCTGGATTACGTCATTGCCTTTACCGTCATCGGCGCGGCTCCCCTGTTCACAAAGCCCTTCGGACAGAAGAATCAGGCTCTGCGGCTGACGGGCTACGGCTTGGGTGCCGTGGCGGTCTGTGTCCTCCGCTATCTGTCCTCGGTTCTGTCGGGCGGCATCCTGTGGGGCAGCTACGCTCCCGAGGGCATGAATCCCTGGGTCTATTCCACCGTCTACAACGCGGGTTATATGCTCCCCAACGCCATCCTGACGGGTGTCTGCGCCGTACTGCTGTGCAAGGCACTGGATCCTAAGACTCTGCGCCCCATGAAAGGGTAAAATCAGGGGGTTTCATTGGTGTAACCCCCCGAAAATACCCCGAATAACAAAAAATAAGCCCTACGGAGCATATCCGCAGGGCTTTCTTTTTTGTTGTGAAACAGACTTACCGACAGGCTTTCACGAACGCCCCAAAGATGGCCGCCGAATGATCGTCGTCCTCCTTCTGCCAGTAGTATTCGGGATGGAACTGCACGCCCAGAAGGAAGCGATGCCCTTCCTCGTGGGCTGCCTCGATATACCCCTCGGGGCCCACGGCATCCACGGTCAGGGCGGGGGCGGGGTTTTTGACCGCCTGATGATGGAAGGTGTTGACCATGATCTCGGTCTTGCCGCAGATGCGGTGGAGCATACTTCCCTCGTAGATGCTGATGGAATGGGTGCGCTCCTCCGCCGAGACGTTCTGATCGTGACCGTCCAGATGCTGGTGCAGCGTCCCGCCCAGCCAGACGTTGATGGACTGGATACCGCGGCAGATGCCCAGAATGGGCTTACCCGTGGGGTACACGGCCTTGAACAGCGCCTCCTCGAACTCGTCCCGAACATCGTCGATCTCCACCGAGTCGAATTTCTTCTCCTCGCCGTACTTCACGGGGTTCACGTCCACGCCTCCCGAGAACAGGAAGCCGTCAAAGATCCTTGCGTACTCCGAAAGCCTTTCGGTATCGGTGGTGTAGGCCAGCACCACGGGCAGTCCGCCCGCGTGCCAGATAGCGTCCATGTATCGCTGGCTCATGATTTTTCTCTCCCCATCCCGGGTTGAGACCAGCCCGATCAGGGGGCGGTTTTTATGTTGATCGCTCATGAGTCTATCCTTTCTGCGTTAAGTTTGTTTAACTTACTTGAGAACCTTATCGTTTTCGCTGAGAATGCCGATCATGTTGTCCACAAGCTGGAGCATATCGGGGAGCAGGAAGCAGACCAGAGCCGCCCCCACAACGGCGATCATGCAGACCAGGACAAAGGCGCGCCAGCCCGAGCCTTGGTTCTCAAAGCGAATCTCGGCGCGGTAGTGTTCCTCATCGGGAATGTAGAAATGATCGTTTTCAAAATCCAAACGGTACTGAGGCATGAAGAAGCCTTCCTCGTTTCCGTGCTCGGTCACGTACGCCGCCCGCGCTTGCTCCACCTGCTCCTCGTAGGCATCCCGTTCCACGCATCGGATGATCCGTCCCAGCTTATTGGGGCTTTTCAGACTGGCCTTGACCGCGCCGTTGCGCATAAAGCCCAGCTCGGTCAGGGTCATGGCCTTATTGGGCCACAGCGCCTGCTCCTTTACAATCCTGCGGACGAAGGAGCCCAGCAAATTCTTATCGTAGCACACCATAGCGGCGGCGATGATGATGCCCACGGCGATACCTAAAACGATCTTTTGCAGGGTGACGAGGGAGCCCGAGCCGACGCTGATGTGCTCGTAGCGTCCCACGTCCACCGAAAAATACTTCCCTTCCAGGTACTCCCACAGCTCCTCAATGAGAGACGGCTCCCCCGATGTCGAGTATAACAGTCGATTCAACCACATCATGGGGATCACCTGCATCACTTACGGATCACGTCAACGCCCAGATACTTCTTGAGCACGTCGGGGACGTTGATGCTGCCGTCGGCGTTTTGGTTCTGCTCCACCAGAGCGGGCAGAATGCGGCTGGTCGCCAGACCCGAGCCGTTCAGGGTGTGAACGTACTCGGTCTTGCCGTTTGCGCGCTTTACACGGATCATACCGCGGCGAGCCTGATAGTCGCGGGCGTTGGAGACCGAGGAGACCTCCTTGTAGCCGTTCATGGAGGGGATCTGGATCTCGATATCGTAGGTTCTGGCCATGGAAGCGGAGCAATCCTCAGCGGCCAGCTTAACGGTGCGGAAGTGGAAGCCCAGACCCGCCACCAGAGCCTCGGCCTTGGTCACAAGCTCGTCAAAAGCGGCATCCGACTGCTCGGGCAGGGTGTACTGGAACATCTCCACCTTGTTGAACTGGTGTCCGCGCACCATTCCGCGCTCGTCGGAGCGGTAGGAGCCCGCCTCGCGGCGGAAGCAGGGGGTATAGGAGACCAGCTTCTTGGGCAGATCGGCCTCGGTGAGGATCTCATTACGGTAGAGGGAAGCCAGCGCGGCCTCGGCGGTGGGGAGCATATAGTGCATACGGTTGTCGGTGGGGTTCTCGATCTTGTAGACCTCATCGGCGAACTTGGGGAACTGACCCGCGGTGAGACCGCACTCGTACTCCAGCATGTGGGGAGGCAGGATCAGCTCGTAGCCGTCGGCCAGATGGGTGTCGATGAAGTAGTTGAGCAGTGCCCACTCCAGACGGGCACCCATGCCGCGGTAGATCCAGAAGCCGGAGCCTGCCAGCTTGGTGCCGCGGTCATAGTCGATGAGCCCCAGATCGGTGCAGAGATCCACGTGGTGCTTGGGCTCAAAGTCAAACACTCTGGGCTCGCCCCAGTAGCGGAGAGGCTGGTTATTCTCCTTGCCGCCGGGGAGCAGATCGGTGTCGGGGAGGTTCGGGAGCCCCAGCATGATGTCGGTCTGCTTGATCTCAACGGCCTTCAGCTTCTCGTCGATCTCCTTGGTCTTGGTGGACATAGCCTTCATCTCGGCGAAGATGGGGGCCACGTCCTTACCCTCCTTCTTGTACTGGGGAATGAGCTTGTTCATCTTGTTCTGCTCAGCCTTGATGGCCTCGGTCTCGGAGATGAGGGCGCGTCTCTCACCGTCCAGAGCCAGAATGGCCTCGATATCGGCGCGGGCATCCTTGCCCTTGATTTGGAGGCGGGCAATGACCTCCTCGGGGTTTTCTCTGATATACTTAATATCCAGCATGGTGTTTTTCCTTTCTTGTACGGGAATATGTATTAGTCAAAAAAGTCTTGTCCGATAAGGGTTTTCAGAAGGTTTTCCAAATCCTCGTCATCCTCGAAGGTAAGCTCCACGGTCTTTTTTCTGCCGGTCTCGTGAATCTTGACCTTGCGTCCCAGACGGGTTCTGGCCTTATCCTCCAGATCCTTCATGTAGACGCGTCTCTGCATGGCGGCGTTGTCCTCGGGGGTCTCGGGGATCTCCTCGGGAACCGTGTTGTACTTACGTACCAGAGCCTCCACCTCACGGACAGAAAGCTCCTTTTCCACCGTCATTTCAGCCAGAGGAAGCATTTTTTCCTCCTCAAGCAAGCCCAGAATGGCTCTGGCATGACCCATGGACAGCTTTTCGTCCTGTACCAACGCCAAAACCTCGTCAGGCAGCTCCAGCAGTCGGAGCATATTGGCTACTGCCGAACGGCTCTTACCGACCTGCTTGGCGACCTCCTCCTGCTTCAGACCGAAGCGTTCAATGAGGGCTTTGTAGGCCATGGCCTCCTCAATGGGGTTCAGATCCTTTCTCTGGACGTTCTCAATGAGGGCGACCTCGGCAATCTTCAGCTCGTCACCCGTCATGATGACCGCGGGGATCTCGTCCAGACCCGCCATTTTCGCGGCTCTCCAGCGTCTCTCGCCCGCGATGATCTCGTAATTATCCTCCATCAAGCCCAGCTCGCGCACCACGATGGGCTGGATCACACCGTGCTCACGGATGGAATCCGCCAGAATTTGCAGAGCGTTATCGTCAAAGCTCTTACGGGGCTGGTCTCCCCGAGGAGTGACACGGCTGATCTTAACGGTGGTCTTTGCATCCAGCTTGGTTTCGGACATATTATCGTCGATCAGAGAATAGAAATCACGACCCAAACCTTTGTTTTTTGCCATTTTGCGCTCCTCCCGTTCAAATTCTGGTAGCCAGCTCGTTGGCAACCGCCAAATACTCGTTGGAGCCCTTACCCCGCTTATCGTGGTAGTATACGGGCATACCGAAGCCGGGAGCCTCGGAGAGCTTGACACCGCGGGAAATGTGGGTGTCAAAGAGCTTACCCGCGTAGTGCTTCTTCAGCTCGCTCTTGACCTGCTGAGTCAGAAGCAGACGGTTGGTGTACATGGTAAGCAGAATACCCGTCACCGTCAGGCTGCTGTTGTAGTGGGACTTGATCTTGCTGATGGTGATCATGAGCTGAGACAGACCCTCCAGAGCGTAGAATTCGCACTGCATGGGGATCACGACTCCGTCGCTGGCGGACAGGGAGTTCATGGTCAGCATACCCAAAGAGGGGGGACAGTCAATGATGATGTAATCGTAATGATCCTTGATATTCGCGAGAGCGTTTCTCATGATGGCCCAAGGCTCGGGAGTGTCCTCCTGAAGCAGATCAAATTCGGTTCCCGCCAGACTCATATTCGAGGGGATCAGGGACAATTTTTCGAATTCAGTCTTAATGATGGCTTCATTGGCCAGACAGTCGCCCATAAGCACGTCTTTTATGGTGTATTTCAGGCTTTTTTTCGCGACACCGACTCCGCTTGTGGCGTTACCCTGGGGATCCAGATCCACCAGAAGCGTATTATATCCAAGTACACCCAAGGACGAGGCAATATTGACCGCCGAGGTGGTCTTGCCCACACCGCCCTTTTGATTTGCAAAAGAGATAATCTTACCCATGTGGTTTTTTCCTCCTTTATAATAGAAACTACGCATAGTATACCACAAATTCACAGCTTTTGCAAGTGTTTTTTCTTGGATTCATAAATGTTTTTTCTGTATTCATAATTTTGTTTCACGTGGAACATATTTATTTGTCGAGTTTTGTTTCACGTGGAACATATTTATTCGTCGAGTTTTGTTTCACGTGGAACAAATAAAAAACTGTAATAAAAAATCCACGCAAAACAGATGTTTCACGTGGAACGTTTTTCAGAGGGGCTTCTTTTTGATCGCTCCAAAGCCCCGCGGGTATTCCTTGGGGGTGGGCTTGGATTTCTGTACGTCAATAACAGTGCGTTTTTCATCATCCCCGCCCGTATACAGGGTGTACTCCCGAAGGGTGATGACACCGCCGCCCAGCTTCTGAATGCCGATCTGAGCTTCGCTCAGCTCCTCCTGCCCCGCGGCTCCCTTCATGGCGATGAAGCGGCCGCCTACCTTGACAAAGGGCATACAAAGCTCGTCTAACACATTCATACGGGCCACGGCGCGGCTGACGGCCACGTCAAAGGAGTCCCGAAGCTGAGGCATTTTGGCCGCGTCCTCGGCTCTGGCGGAAAGAGTAGTGATGGTCAAGCCCAGCTTATCCGCCGTGTTCTGCACGTACCGAACCTTTTTGTCGGTGCTGTCTAAACCGGTTATTCTCAGATCGGGGCGGACGATCGCCAAGGGGAGAATGGGAAAACCGCCGCCGCATCCGATGTCGATCACCGTCGCACCCTCAGGGATGCATTCGGCGATCTTGACGCAATCGGCGTAGTGGAGAGGGATGATCTTTTCAACGGTGGTCAGAGCGGTAATGTTCATGACGGCGTTGGTGGCGATCATTATATCGGTCAATTCGCTGAATTTTTCCACTATATCCTCGCGAATATACCGTTCCAGACTGTTTTTTTGAAAAATATCGGTAAATAACTCTTTGAAATGGCTCATTTTTGTCGGTTTCCTTCATTTAATACCTAAGTAGAGTAGCAAAACCGAAATATCCGCGGGGCTGACACCCGAAATGCGGGAGGCCTGACCCACCGTCGCAGGGCGGAATTTCGCTAACTTCTGTCCCGCTTCCAAGCGGAGACCCTTGATTTTCTCGTAACCCATGTCCTCGGGTATGAATTTGTCTTCTAACTTCTTTTGTCTTTCC
>JAZNUO010000241.1:0-2158 GCA_045592305.1 Eubacteriales bacterium
ACTTCACCGAGACCGCCGACGGAGTACTGTGCGAGATCCGCTCGGGCAAGTACAACATCAATCCCATTGCCGTCAAGTACGGCGGCGGCGGCCACCAGAAGGCCAGCGGCTGTACCCTGAAGGATCGTGAGGAGGCCATGCGGCTTCTGGAGGATCTTGATTCCCTTTCGGAGGATGAGGCATGAACGAGCAGATGAAGCTGATCTTTGAGAAGATCAAGGAATACGACCGCATCGTGATCTTCCGTCACAAGCGTCCCGACGGCGACGCCGTGGGCTCCACCCTGGGCCTGCGGGCCATCCTGCGCCTGCCTTACCCCCACAAGGAGATCCTTGCCAACAACAGCGACTACTCCGACTACGTGGGCTTTCTGGGTACCGAGGACGAGGTAAGGCCCGACGGGTTCTACGCCGAGGCCTTGGGCATCGTCATTGACACCGCCACCTCGGATCGGGTGTCCAGCCCCCGCTATGCTCTCTGCAAGGAGCTATGCAAGATCGACCACCACATCCCCAAGGAGACCTACGGCGACTATCAATGGGTGGAGGAGCACCGTTCCTCGGCCTGCGAGATGATCGCCGCCTTCTACGCCGCCTTCAAGGACGAGCTGAAGATGGACGTGGAGTCGGCTACCCTCATCTACGCGGGTATGGTCACTGACTCGGGTCGCTTCCGCTTCCGCTCGGTGTCGGGGGAGACCATGCGGCTGGCGGGGATGCTTTTAGACGAAGGTGTGGACACCGATCACCTATACGCCCGCCTCTACATGAAGGATTTCAACTCCCTCAAGCTCCAGGCCTACGTCTATGACCGCATGAAGATCAGCGAGCACGGTGTGGCGTACATCTGTATCAACCGCGCCACCCAGCGCAGGTTCAAGCTGACCTTCGAGCAGGCCTGCGCCGCCGTGGGGTACATGGACTCCATCAAGGACAGTCTGATCTGGATCGCCTTCATCGAGGCGGACGACGGCTCCATCCGCGTCCGTCTCCGCTCCCGCTTCGTCACCATCAATGAGGTGGCCGAGAAGTACGGCGGCGGCGGTCACGATTGCGCCAGCGGGGCGACGGTTCATGGCCGCAAGGAAATGAAGGCGTTGATTGCCGATGCCGACGCGCGTCTGGCCGATTACAAGGAAAGCAACGAGGGCTGGCTATGAGGATACTGATCGTAAATGACGACGGCATGAACGCAAAAGCCCTCCCCCATCTTATCCGCTGGGCGCGGAAGCTGGGAGAAGTCACCTGCGTGGTGCCCAAGCTCGAGCAGAGCGGCAAGAGTCAGGCCATCGACTTCACCCAGCCCAGAGAGATCAAGAAGGTCTTTATCGCCCCCGACATCGAGATCTGGGCCATGGACTCCACCCCCGCCGACTGCGTGCGCTTCGGTGTGACGGGTCTTGGAGCCACCTACGATCTCATCCTGTCGGGCATCAACCGCGGGTACAATCTGGGGGATGACATCGCCTATTCGGGCACCGTGGGCGCCATCAACGAGGGCGGACGGCTGGGAATCCCCTCGGTCGCTCTGTCCACCGATGTGGATACGCTGGATGAAGCTCTGGGCATGCTGGATAGCTGGTGGGATTTCATGGAGCGTACCAAGCTTCTGGAAAAAGGCTCTCTCTACAATGTCAACTTCCCCCGCGAGGCCACGCCCAAGGGCATTCGCGTGACCCATCAGGGCGGGGAGTTTTACTCCGATGCCTTCGAGTATCGGGGGAACGATCTGTACATGCAGGTGGGCGCGCCCGTTCAGTACGACCGCTGTGACTTGACCATCGACATCGACGCTACCCGCGCGGGATACATTTCGGTATCCCCCATGGCTTGGCAGAGGACGGACTGGAAGGTGTATGAAACTGTGAAGGATATTGCCGAGTGAATGGCATAAGAAAAACGCACTGTACAAAGGTACGGTGCGTTTTTTGTGGGGGAAATTGGGGTTTATAGGGATGCGCCAAAGGGAAACTTCTTGAAAGAAAGTCGGAGGCCAAGCGGTCTTAGGAAGACAACTCCATGGAACAACTCCTTGGCTCACAGAACGACATGGCTATGATCCGACTTTAAGAAAAACGCACTGTACAAAGGTACGGTGCGTTTTTTGTGGGGGAAATTGGGGTTTATAGGGATGCGCCAAAGGGAAACTTCTTGAAAGA
>JAZNUO010000242.1:0-4904 GCA_045592305.1 Eubacteriales bacterium
TGTCCAAGTCTCTGGGTAACGGCATCGATCCTCTGGAGATCATCGCCAACTACCGCGCGGATGCCCTCCGCTTCGCTCTGGCTACAGGCAACTCCCCCGGAAACGATATGCGCTTCTCCGACGAGAAGATCGAGGCCGCCCGTAACTTCGCCAACAAGCTCTGGAACGCCTCCCGCTTCGTTCGCATGCATCTCACCATTGACGAGATCCATCTTCCCGCCGCCGACAAGCTCGCCCCCGAGGACAAGTGGCTCCTCAACGGCTTCAACGAGCTGGCCGCCCGCGTCAACTCCAACCTGGACAAGTACGAGCTGGGCGTGGCTCTGGGTGCTTTGTACGATTTCACTTGGGACATCTTCTGCGACTGGTACATTGAGCTGGCCAAGTCCCGCCTGAACGAGAAGGACACCGAGCAGAACCTGGTCTGCCAGAACGTGATCTCCTACGTCCTCAACGGCATCCTGAAGCTGCTCCATCCCTTCATGCCCTTCATCACCGAGGAGATCTTCGCCTCCCTGCCCACCCTCGCGGGGGATGCTGAGAGCATCATGATCTCCACCTATCCCACCTACGACGAGTCCCTGTCCTATCCCGCCGAGGCCGCCGAGATGGAGCGCATCATTGAGCTGATCCGCGCCATCCGCAACCGCCGCTCCGAGATGAACGTGGCTCCCTCCCGCAAGGCCGCTCTGTTCATCGAGACCAAGCACGTCTCCACCTTCCACGCGGGCACCGCGCCCTTCTTCGCCCGTCTGGCCTCTGCCGCTGAGATGACCGTGGCCGAGAAGTTCGACGAGTCGGTGGTCTCCGCCGACACCGCCGTCCAGATCATCACTCCCTCCGCCACCGCCTACCTGCCCATGTCCGACCTGATCGATTTCGAGAAGGAGAAGGCTCGCCTTGCCTCCGAGATCGCCAAGCTGGAGGGCGAGGTCAAGCGTCTGGAGGGCAAGCTGGGCAACGCGGGATTTGTGGCCAAGGCTCCCGCCGCCGTTGTCGAGGCCGAGCGCGCCAAGCTGGCCGCCGCGCAGGAGAAGCTGGGGGCTACCAAGGCTGCTCTGGCTAAGCTGGGCTAATTTCATATCCATATCCATCCCCCCGCCGAAAGGAGGTAACCGACCATGAAAAAACGAATCGCCATCCCGCTTGTATGTCTGTGCGTTGCCCTCCTTCTGGCGGGGGGACTCGCTTTGCTGATCCACTCGGGGCTCTCTATCGCGGATGCTCTCGGGATGCTTCTGGAGAAGCCCTTTGGGGAGACGGTAGACTTTCCGAAGGAAACCCATCATACGGGGGATACCGCCGAGCCTGTGCCCCATGAGCATAACATAAACGAAGCAGGCCCCTGCTACTGTGGCAACGCCTATATCACTCACCTGAAGAACGGGGGCTGGGAGATCACCGAGTACGACCCCGACCGCAGGTGGCTTCCCATTCTGGAGACCGAGTATGATGCCGAGGGGAACGTCGTCAAGGTGACGCGCTATGAGCGCGAGTACGAGAAACCCGACGATCCTGAACCCAAGCACACCTTCGTCTATGAAAACGACGTGCTGGTCTATGAGGAGGAGCGTGAGTACGATCCACACCGTAGGGTGACTCGCGCTCGGGAGATCGAGTACGATGCCGAGGGGAACCCCGTTCGTGTGACCCGTCACGAGCATGAATATGAGAACCCCGGGGACAGGGAGCCCAAGCATACCCTGACCTATGAAAACGACGTGCTGATCCGCGAAGAGATCTGTGACGTTTACCCCGAGGCAGATCCCGATAACGCCTATCTGGAGATCATCAACTATCAGGAAGACGGAAGTCGGATCGTCAATCTCTACAGACATGAGTATCGGGACTTCGCCCTCTACTACGATGCCGAGGGGGGACTGACGAAGACCGAGAAGTTTGAGTATACCTGTGATACTATGGGAAGGATCCTCGGAGAGGTTCAGTACGTCAATGACGTCCGCACGTATGAGTATTTGCGCTTCCGAAGCCCGATCGGCGCGTGGTATTGGGATTACGAGATCTACTACGATGAAAACGGTGATCCCGAGCGGCACTACACGTGGGAATATACCTATGACGAGTGGAGGGAACCGAACCATCAGGTGAAGAAACTCAACGGAGCCGTGATCGAGGAGACCTTCTTTGTGGAAGAATACGGATACGGTCAATACGTGTGCCGTGTGATCACCTACGGTGAAGATGGGCAGGTGCTGACCGATACCTACTATGACCGCGAGGGGAACGAGATCACCCCCTGATTTGCTCATGATACTTGGATGTCCCTAATCAGGAGACCCAAGCCATGATGATGTACATGCTTTTCCCCGATGCTGAAAAAGCGCGCGCCATTTCCTGCACAACGGTATCAGGCAGGATATCCGCCTCATGGAGAACTACGGGTACGTGGAGGCCTACCGCGCCCTGCGTTTCTCGGTGGCGGGGAGGCTCGTCCGCAACCCCTCGCCCATTCCCGTGTGGTTCGAGTACGCGGGGGTGACCTGCTGCGTTCAGCTCGGGGAGACCAAGAAGTTTCGCTGATTCCATATCCCTTGCCCTTCGCTTCGGCGGGGGGCTTTTTGTTTGAACTTCTGTTCGTGTTCCCCTCGCAAATTCCCGAAAAATCATTGACAAGCAAGTCAATGTATGGTACAATAATATATTACAAAGAATCACGCAAGACCTTGGGAAAGGAGGCAAGATTATGACCGAATGGGAGAAAAACCGCCAAAATACCGCCGAAAATGACCGCAAGCGGGAGATCGACGACTTCTGGGACGTGGATAAGCTCCTTCCCGAGCGACCCATCCGCCGTCCTCCCCTTCCGCCCCGATCCGCCCCCTCGGCTGTGGAGATCGAGCTGACACCCAAAAAGCCCGCGGAGCCGTTCGGTGAAGTCTCACCCCAAAGAGCCGTCGAACCTGTGACCGCCACCCCCTTGACGGTCTTTGCAAGGGAGGAGGGAAGCACCAAGGACGCGGGGGGGTATGACCGTCCCATGCCCGCGCCTCAGCCCGCTCCCGCACCCAACCCGAATCCGAATCCCAATCCCAACCCCGATCCCCGTCCCGCTCCCCAAGAGGCGAGCGAGACCGTCCGCTACGTCCCCACCTACAGGCGGAATGAGAGCAAGAATACCGAGCCGCTGACCGAGTACCGACCCGACGGGGTTTTGCTCCACAGCGTCAAGATCTACGGCTGGCAGACGGGCTACCACTACTTCGACAGCTTCGTGGAGGATGCCCTCCGCTTTCACAGTATGAAGCCCCGCGGCACCGCCGAAAAGGTGAGCTTTTTCTCCTATTTCCCCCAGTACACCCAGCTCTCCCGCCGCTCCGAGGCGTGGTACCTCTACTGGCGGGAGCTGGCGCGGGGCGGTCAGTACCCCGATACCGACTACGCCTACGTTCTGCTCTACCTCTTCGAGCTGATCAACCTGCCCGTGGAAGCCCCCGCCGAGGCGAGGGAACGCCGCGATGCGATGGCTGAGGTATGGATGGCTTACCGCCGCCCCTTCCCTCAGTTGGATCACTATATGTGCGAGTGGCTCTGCGATTTCTGCCTGATCCATAAGCTGACCGCCCCCGTGGATCTGCTTTCCCCCGCCTTGGATACCGTTATTCAGGAGAGCCGACTGAAGGAATTCTACCTCTCCGCCGCCGTCCGCCTGCCCGAGGGGGATGGGACTGCGCCTGCGGGGAAGGCCGACCCCACCGCCTTGCAGACCGCCCGCATTCTGATGCGGCACTGCTGTCAGTACGATTACCGCAAGTCCAAGTTCGCGGGCGGGGAGCACAAGGAGCTGTTCGACTCCATCATCCCCGCCGCCGTGGCTCACGTTCTGCCTCTCCTTTTAGGGGCGAACGGACAGAAGCCTGCCGGCAAGCCGGCGATTACCATGCTGGATTCCACCGTCACCCGCGACGCGTACACGGGGGCTCTCTGCTCCTACCGCAACAAGCGTAAAATCGAGGTCTCCTACACCTCCTTCTCCCGCTCCCACGAGCTGCGCTTCCTCATGGGGGACATGGTCAAGCACGTGGAGAACCGTCTGCGGGGCTGGATCGGGGTGCGCTCCAAGCTGTCGGTCATGTCCCTGCCCCTCCCTTTGCGGGACGCGCTGGATGCGTACCTGAAACCTATGGAGCCGCCGAGATCCGCCGCTACGGTCAAGAAGAAGGAGGATCCCCGCCCCGCCTACGAGGCTCTGTACGATCTGCCCCGCAAGGAGGTGTCGTTGGAGGATGCCGCGGCCATCGAGGCGGATTCCTGGGAGACCACCAAAATCCTCGTGGAGGCCTTTGGGGCTGCCGATGAGGCTGCCGCTTTTGCGGCAAATGATGTTGCCACGGTGGTGGCAAATGATGTTCCGCTTCGCGGAAATGATGTTGCGCCTACGGCGCAAACGGAGGGGAACGGGGGGAGCGGGAAGCGCGCCGAGAACACGGTTAACGCCGAGCTGACCGCAACCGCCGAATGCGGGGAAGCTCGTCCCCTCGCCCCCTACGCTCCCTTCATCAAGGCCGCTCTGGACGGTGACTCTGCCGCTCTCCGCGCCGCCGCCAAGACCCTCGGTAAGATGCCCGACGCCCTGGCCGACGAGATCAACGCTCTCACCGCCGACGGGGAGATCGGGGATATTATTCTGGAGGATGACGGCATGGGCGGCTATACTGTGATCGAGGATTACCGCGACGCGGTTCTGGAGATGATCGAAGGGTGAGGAGACTGTAAATTGCAGTTTATCGGTGTGTTTCCCACGTCCCCTCCGTCACAAAACGGGTGAAGGGCGAAGCCCTTCATTAAAGAGTGGTGGCCGGCAGTGCCGAGGGCGGCCTTGAGCGCCTCGGCGCGCACCGGTAGGTGCAAGAAAATTGCTGTGAGCCAAAGGGTTTTCAGCAATT
>JAZNUO010000243.1:0-7701 GCA_045592305.1 Eubacteriales bacterium
TTTCAAGAACTTTCAAAAAAGTATTATTTATCCATGTTTATTGAATGTTTTTGAGATTCCAAAGAACTTTTTTCAAAAAGTTCTTTGGCGGGTAGCGAAGCGGCGACGCGGTAGTGAATGGATGCCGGTGGCATCCAGAGCCGCGGCGTGACCGAGCCGCAGCGAGAACAGGGGCAGAGCCCCTGCCGATAAACCCCAATTTACACAATCCTCCAATCTCCCGCACTTCAATCATAGAAAGGAGACCCTCACCATGAAACATACGAAACACCGCCCCATCCCACGCGGAAAGCCCAACCGGAGGCTCCCGCCCCTGCGCCCCATGGCGGGAAGGCTGCTGGTCGGGGGGCATATTCTGCTCCTGCTCTCCCTCTGCCACTTCGTCGCCCTGTTCCACAGCGAAAGCCGCTGGGAGGCGTTGCTCTATGTAGAGCCCTACATGGCATCCGTCGCCGCCTCGGCCGCGGTGCTCTGGGCGGTGGTGCTGGGGATGGACTGGCTGGACAGGACGGAGCGCGGGTAGAGCGAGGGCGGGAATTTGGGGATTCCTATTGCAAAATGCGGCGGTTTGTGCTATACTGAATGGAAAAAGAGAAAAATTCCCCGATTCTGTAACCTTCCCTACCCCAAATCGGTCATATAGGGTAAAGACCAAAACGGGGCTTCCCCCGCAGGGATATTCCCCCGAAAGGAGGTTCTATGCTCACCGTCCCCACCCATCATACCCGCGGCGGCTACCTGCCCGACGAGGACATCGTCGCCCTCTACTTCGCCCGCTCCGAGGAGGCCATCGCCGAGTCCGACCGCAAGTACGGCAAGACCTGCCACACCATCGCCTACAATATTCTTCATTCCGACGAGGATGCCGAGGAATGTGTCAATGACACCTGGCTCCGCGCCTGGAACGCCATCCCGCCCGAGAAGCCTGCCCGCTTGGGCGCGTGGCTCTCCACCGTCACCCGTCGCCTGGCCCTCACCCGCTACGAGAAAAGAACCGCCACCAAGCGCTGCGGCGGCATCCGTGTCTCTCTGGAGGAGCTTTCCGAGTGCGTCACCGACGGCGGTCTCACCATCGCCGACGAGGTGGCGATCTCAAACGCCATCAACAGCTTTTTAGCCTCCCTCCCCGCCCGCGCCCGTATCATCTTCCTGCGCAAATACTGGTACATGGACAGTATCGCCGACATCGCGGGGAAGCTGGGCATGACCGAATCGGCGGTGAAGGTCTCCCTCCACCGTACCCGCGAGAAGTTCCGCAAGCATCTGGATAAGGAGGGTATCACGGTATGAAAGCTATGGATCTGCTGAAATATCTGGACAAGACCGACCCCGCGTATATTGAGGAGGCCTCGGACTATAACCTCCTCCTCTACCGCAAACGCAGAAACCGCACCCGCGTAGCTCTCGCCGCCTCCCTCGCGTTGGTGGTGCTGGCGGGTGTCTTCCTCACCAAGCCCGCCCTCTACGCCTGGGAGACCCGCAACACCGTGGCCTCCTGGCCCTCCGCCTCCATCTCCTTCCCCGGTGTCGCCCCCAAGCCCTCCGTCCCCATCTACGTCTCGGCGGAGATGCCCGACCAAAAGAAATTCGCCGCCGATACCCCCTTCACCCTCTCGGTGGGTTTGGGACAGGTGTCGAGCTTCGAGTACGCCACCCTCTCGGTCAAGGCCCACGGCTTTGAGATCACCGACAAGGACGGCAACACCGTCACCGACCGCTACGTCCGCACCCTCTCCGATTTCGACAACGGGGACTATGGGATGCTGTATCGGAACGGCAAGTCCACGGGTTCCATAGCGGGCTGCTCCTATCTGGAGGACTTCACCTTCCGCTTCACGGGCGGTGAGAACACCACGGGCTGGGGCGTGATCGAATTTATCCTCCAAAGCCGCACCGAAAACGGCTCTGCGGGCAACCACGTGACGGTCTACTATACCATCCAGAACGGCGTGCTGAAGCTCACCGACAAGAACCCCGTGCGGGATGGCAGTCAGAACGGCGGTCTGGGCGCGATATTGGAGGAGACCGAAACGGCACCGAGCCAAGCCAAGACCGTAGAGCTGTCCCATGATGGCTACAATGTCACCGTGTCGGTCACACCCCCCTTCCTCGCCCGCGGGGAAGCCTGGCAGGAGAAGATCGACATCAGCGGAATCCCCATGCTTTCGGATTTCATGGTCGCGCTGTACCCCAAGGACTCGACCGAGGGACGCGCCATCCGTCTTGCGCTACCCAGTGCCTTCTCCTCCATACACGATCTCGTGATACCCGCGGACGCTCCCCTCGGCTCCTACGACCTGGTCGTGACCTGGTACGGTGCCTATGCGGGCAGCGAAGAGGAGCGCCCAAAGTGGGTCTTCGAGGACTTCGTGACGGTCACTGATCCGGACACCGTCACCCTGTCCAAGGAGGACTTCTCCATCCGCGTGGAGATGCCCACGGGCGCGCTGACGCCGGGTCAGTTTTTGGGTGACAAATGCCACGTCACCGCCTTCCACGTCCCCACCCAGAAGGACTACCCCGCCGACGGCTTCACCGCCGAGCTGATCTACGCCGAGTCTCTGCGGGAGAAGGACTTCTCCTTCGTGGTCAAAAAGCCTGTTGAACTGAATGTGAACGGCAGCTTTGTGGTGGCTCTCTCCCCCCGCGTGCCCATGGATGCCCCCATCGGCTCCTACGATCTCCGTATCACCGACCCCGCCACGGGCTATGTGTGGGTCTTTGAGAACGCCGCCCTGATCCTGCCCGCCGACATCCCCGCCTACAAGGACTTCATCTTCGAGGCGGACTCCACCAACCGTGTCATCAGCCAAGGAGACTACTGGCCGAGCGGCGGCTGGGATCCCTTCCATCTGACCCTGAACGGCGAGGACATAGCTTACCAATGCCGCGCCACGCTGGAATACCGAACCGAACAGGGCGGCGAGAGCTACTCCATCACCCTGATGGAATCCGCGGTCAGCTCCTATCTCCCCCCCCATTTCGTCTCGGTGGATGCCCCCGCGGGCATGTACGATCTGGTAGTCACCCACACGCTGTACGGCTACACCTGGCGCGCCGAGAATTTCATGGAGATTCTGGAAAATCCCGAGGCACAGCGGTTTGGATTCTACCACAGTATGGGAAAACACATGAGGGTCAGCCCCTCCTCGGGGGAGGTCTACACCTTCATCGCCAAGCTGGAGAACCGTGGCGATCCCTTAACCATCACCGCCGACGGGGAACCGTTCATGCCCAAGGCGATGCTGACCATGACGGGGTCAAACGGAGCCGTCTCCCAAATTCCCCTCCGCCAGGAGATCGTATACCAACTGGCTCTCGAGTGGCCGACGCAGACAGTGGGGACGGGAGGCATCGCGTCCCTGTCCTACGAGATCCTCGTCACCCCCGACACCCCCAGCGGTCTTTACGATCTGGTTCTGTACTACGGCGACTTTTTCCAAGTCTTTGAGGACGTGGTGGAGGTCCCGTCCTAAACCAAAAGGAGTATCTGCCTTGCGACAGGTACTCCTTTTTTGTGAATTCACGGCTGTTCTTGAGGAATCGGGGGGCTTGCGGTGTATACCCATGGGGGTCGGGACTTTGTCAGGGAGTCCGAGCCTCGCCCGCAAAGCCTCGACCTGTCCTCACTGAATCCCCAGCACCGCGTATTCCTCCGCCTCCACGGCGGCCTTCAGCGCGGCATCCTCCACGGGAGATGCCAGAGTCACCACGGCGGTGCCCGCCTTGTGATCCGCCACGGCATCGGTCACGCCCTCAACAGCTTTGAGTGCCTTGACTACGTGAGCCTCACAGCGGGGGCACATCATGCCCTCGATCTTCATGGTCTTTTTCATAGTTGTTTCCTCGCTTTCTTTTTCTTGACGAATATTTGTTTCAATAGGGGGGTAGACCCTTACCTTGCGGCGGAAGGCTTTCGGGTTGCGGATATTGACCAGATTCAGCCGCAGTGCGTTGGACACCACGCAGAAGCTGGACAGGGACATGGCCGCCGCCCCGAACATGGGGTTGAGCTCCCAGCCCCAGAGGGTGATGAACGCCCCCGCCGCCAGCGGGATGCCCAAGGAGTTGTAGCAGAACGCCCAGAACAGATTCTGGCGGATGTTGCGGAGGGTGGCGCGGGAGAGACGGATGGCGGCGGTCACGTCGGACAGGCGGGACTTCACCAGCACCACGTCGGCCGCGTCAATGGCCACGTCGGTACCCGCGCCGATGGCGATGCCCACGTCGGCGCGGGTCAGGGCGGGCGCATCGTTGATACCGTCACCCACCATAGCCACCTTGCCGTGGCGTTGCAGATCGCGGATCGCTTCCTCCTTGCCCTCGGGCAGCACCCCCGCGATGACGTTGCCCGCGTCAATCCCCGCCTCGCGGGCGATGGCGGCGGCGGTCTTTTGGTTGTCCCCCGTCAGCATGACCACCCGCAGTCCCATGTCCTTCATGCCTTGGATGGCGGCGGGGGAATCCGACTTCACGGTATCCGCCACGGCGATGACCCCCAAAAAGTCCTTGTCAGCGCAGAAGAACAGGGGTGTCTTGCCCTCCTCCGCATACCCCTCGGCGGCGGTCAGCGCATGGGCGGGTATGGGGGTGTATTCCTTAATCAGATCGCGGTTGCCTCCGCGGATCATGCGCCCCTCCGCCATGCCCTCCAAGCCTCGCCCCGGGAGAGCCTTGAAGCCCGTAACAGGCAGGGGGCTCAGCCCCCTGTCACGGGCGTATTCCACCATGGCGGCGGACAGAGGATGCTCACTCATGGTCTCCAAGGAATAGATGGCTTGAAGCGCGGCGGTCTCGTCTCCCTCCAAGCGGACGTCGGTCACACGGGGCTTACCCTCGGTCACGGTCCCCGTCTTGTCCAGCACCACGGTATCCACCCGCCCCGCAAGCTCCAGCGACTCGGCGGTCTTGAACAGGATGCCGTTTTTCGCGCCCTTGCCGCTCCCCACCATAATGGCAACGGGAGTCGCCAACCCTAAGGCGCAGGGGCAGGAGATCACCAGCACCGAAATGCCGCGGGCGATGGCGAAGCCCATATCCCTCCCCGCCATCAGCCAAGCGGTGAAGGACAAAAGGGCGACGGTGATGACCACAGGCACGAACACCCCCGACACTCTGTCGGCGATCTTGGCGATGGGGGCCTTGGTGGCGGCGGCATCGCTGACCATCCGAATGATCTTGGAGAGGGTGGTATCCTCTCCCACGCGGGTGGCCTCGCAGACCAGATGCCCCGACTGATTCACGGTAGCGGCGGACACGCCGTCCCCCACTCCCTTGTCCACGGGGACGCTCTCCCCCGTCAGAGCCGACTCGTTCACGGCGCTCTCCCCCTCCAGCACCACCCCGTCCACAGGGATGCGCTCCCCGGGCCTCACCGCGAAGCGGTCGCCCTTTTTCACCTCGGCGGCGGGGATCACTACCTCAACGCCATCCCGCAGGACGGTGGCGGTATCGGGAGCCAGACTCATGAGGCTCCTCAGGGCGTTGGTGGTCTTGCCCTTGGCGCGAGCCTCTAAGAGCTTGCCCACGGTGATGAGGGCGAGGATCATGGCGGCGGACTCAAAGTACAGCCCGTGGAGACGGTGGAACGCCCCCGCCATATCCCCTGCCACCAGATCGCGGGACAAAAGGAACAGCACGGCCGTGCTGTAGACAAAGGACGCTCCCGACCCCAGGGCCACAAGGGTATCCATGTTGGGGGACAGGTGCAAAATCCCCTTGACACCATTGATGAAAAACCTCTGGTTGATGACCATGACCGCGGCGGCAAGGATCATCTGGAGCAAGCCGACGGCCATGGGATTCTCGGCGATGACGGCGGGCAGAGGCCAGCCCCACATGGTATGCCCCATGGACACGTACATGAGGATGACCAAAAACCCCACCGACCAGATCAGCCGACGGAGCAGGGCGGGGGTCTCCCTGTCCGCCAAAGCGTCCTCGGCGGGCTTGGGGGAGGCGGCTCCACCCCCCGCAGCCTTGAGGGTGGCACCGTACCCCGCCTTTTCCACGGCTCGTATGATCACGGCAGGATCAGCGGACCCCTCCACGCCCATGGAGTTGGTCAGGAGGCTAACAGCGCACCCCTCCACCCCGGGCACGGCCTTCACCGCCTTCTCCACCCGCGCCTGACAGGCGGCGCAGGTCATGCCGGTTACAGTGTATTGCTTCATGTTGGTTCCTTTCTTTTGAATGTGGGTTTGTTGGTCCGGTCCTATCTCGCGCGAAGCGCATATCGAGTCCTGAAGGGACATATCGAGTGCCATACGGCACATATCGAGTCCCGAAGGAGCATCCCTTCGGGACATATCGACAGATTACTTTGTAACGATTCAGTCAATATTTCAAATTGGGGTTTGGTGGCGCGCTATAGAATAGTCATCCTGAGCGGAGCGCGCACGAAGTGCCGCGGAGTCGAAGGATCTCCTACCCGTTTTGTCAACGCTACCAATACATTTTGAGATCCTTCGACTGCGCCGCGTTGCGGCTCCGCTCAGGATGACCCCTAAAAGAACGCACCGACAAACCCAAATTTGAAAGTCGGCTGAACAGTTACATTACTTTTTGTCGATATACCCCCTTGGGGGGTTCGATATGCCCGTGGCTCGATATGCCGCGCGGGCTACGCCCGATTCGCCGCTCGATATGCACCCTTCGGGTGCGAGATAACCCCCCATCTCACTTCATCATCTTTTTAACCGTCTCCACCAATTCCTCCACCGTCTCCCCCTTCCCTTCCCTCAGGTCATGGGCGACGCAGGTGCGGATGTGCTCGGAAAGCAACTCACGGCTGAAGGCGTTCAGGGCGGCGGTGACGGCGGTCACTTGGGTGAGGATGTCCACGCAGTAGGCATCGGATTCCACCATGCCGCGAATCCCCCGCACCTGACCCTCGATACGGGAAAGGCGGTTTTGAAGGGCGCGGATCTCCTCCTCGGATCGACGCTTGGTCTTTTGGCAGGGGCAGGTCGTATCTGTATTCATGGGGATGCTCCTTTTTTCAGTATACCCCGTGGGGGTATCTATATTATATACCCCCGCGGGGTATTTGTCAAGAGGAACCGTCAAAAAAAGCCCGCCCGCTGGGGCAGGCTTGAAAGAAAACTCATCACATCAGGGGGGCAAAGAGGCGCAGAAGCCCCAGGTAGAGATCGTAGAGCACGTTGAACCGCCGTTTTTTGACAGTGACCTCCTCGCAACGGGGGAAGGTCTCCTCGAAATCCGCCTTGACCGCGGGGAGAACGGGGTGATCCACGAACAGACAAGCGTTCTCAAAGTGGAGGGTCAGGGAGCGGTAATCCAGATTGATGGAGCCCACCACGGCCTGGCGGTCGTCCGCTAAAAAGACCTTGGAGTGCACGAAGCCGGGGGTGAAGCGGTAGACCTTGACCCCGTTTTCCAGAAGCTCGGGGAAATAGGACTTGCCCAGATGGTAGACGATCTTCTTGTCGGGAACGGCGGGCACCACCAACCGAACGTCCACCCCGCGGCGGGCGGCCAGAGACAGGGCGCGGGTCATTTCGTAGTCAATGACCACGTAGGGAGTAAAGATATACACGTAGCTTGTGGCCTGATTGATGATATTGAGGTAGACGTTCTCGGCTACGATCTCACTGTCCACGGGGGAATCGCCGTAGGGCTGGACAAAGCCCTCGCAGTGAAGCTCTCCCACACGGGCGGGGAAGTCGGAGGCCAAGCGGT
>JAZNUO010000244.1:0-1705 GCA_045592305.1 Eubacteriales bacterium
CGATCCGACTTGAACGCCAAAGGGAAACTTCTTGCAAGAAGTTTCCCTCTGGACTCCCTTCAAGAACCTTTAAAAAGTATTACTTATCAATGTTTTTGAAAGTTTTGAAGATTCCAAAGGGACTCTCAAATTTGCCTTTACGGCAAATTTGTTGCGGTGCTTGCACCGCTATTTTCAAAAGTCCCTTTGGCGGGGTGCAGGGGCATAGCCCCTGCCCGATAAACCCAAATTTGAAAAAACGCAACAAAATCCTCAAAACCCGTTGCATTTTTCGGGAAGATAAGGTATAATAAGAAACTGGGCATATATGTCGGGCGGAGAGGGGGGAGACTGCCGTCTGCTGTCAGTATATGCGGAATCTACGGGCTTTGCGCCGCGGGTTGGATGGGTGCGCCTCGTTTTTTGCGGGGGACGCCGTGATTTGTGCCGCGCCAACGCCGCGAAAGGAAACAATCATGAGCGACAAATTGATCATAAACGACCGCCCCGAGACCAGCCTGCGGACGGCGGATTTCTTCTACCATCTTCCCGAGGAGCTGATCGCCCAGCACCCCATGGAGCGGCGGGATCACTCCCGTCTCATGGTGCTGGATCGCGCCGAAAAGACCATTGACCACAAGCACTTTTTCGATATCCTTGATTACGTCAAGCCCGAGGACGTGCTGGTCATCAACAATTCCAAGGTCATCCCCGCCCGTCTGTACGGTCACGCCGAGGGAAGACCCGAAGCGGGCATCGAGCTGCTTCTGCTCCGTCAGAGAGCCACCGACACGTGGGAGTGTCTGGTCAAGCCCGGCAAGCGGGCGCGGCCGGGACACCGCATGGTGTTCGGCGAGGGGATGCTGACGGGTGAGGTGGTGGACGTGATGGAGGAGGGCAACCGCCTCATCAAGTTCAACTTTGACCGCGAGAGGTACGAGAACATCTACAACATCCTCCACGAGATCGGGCTGATGCCCCTGCCCCCCTACATCACCGAGCGGCTGGCCGACCGCGACCGCTACCAGACGGTCTACGCCCAGACCGAGGGCTCGGCGGCGGCTCCCACGGCGGGGTTGCACTTTACCCCCGAGCTGCTACAGGCTCTCCGCGACAAGGGCGTGGCCATCGCCCCCGTCATGCTCCACGTGGGTCTGGGCACCTTCCGCCCCGTGAAGGAGGAAGCCATCACCGACCACGTCATGCACACCGAGTTCTTCTCGGTTCCCGCTGAATCCGCGCGCATCATCAACGAGCGCAGAGCCGCGGGCGGGCGGGTGATCTGCGTGGGTACCACCTCCTGCCGCACCTTGGAGAGCGCCTCGGACGAGCGGGGGATCGTGCACGCCATGGACGCGGATACGGGTATTTTCATTTACCCCGGGTATAAGTTCAAGGCGGTGGACGCGCTGATTACGAATTTCCACCTGCCCGAGTCCACTCTGCTCATGCTGGTCTCGGCGTTCTACGACCGAGAGAACGTCATGAAGGCCTATGAGGAGGCGGTGGGGGAGAAGTATCGGTTCTTCTCCTTTGGAGACGCCATGTTTATCTGCTGACGCGGTAAATTGGGGTTTATAGGGCAGGGGCTCTGCCCCTGCACCCCGCTTAAACCCTTCTTGAAAGCCTCCTCGCTTTCGCTCGGTGCAAATTCGCCTTCGGCGAAGTTTGCGAAGGGTTTAAGAATCCCAAGAACTTTCAAAAAAAGTATTATTTATCAATGCTT
>JAZNUO010000245.1:0-4954 GCA_045592305.1 Eubacteriales bacterium
GTAGGCAAACATCATTGAAAAAAGCCATCCCCACTTACGCGAATGGCTTTTTTCTTGTCTATGGGCTACGAAAAAGATATTTTTTGCGTTTTGCAATAAGGTTTCGAACTCAAACGGGTTTTAATTTAACTTCAATCTTTATTTTCAAAACTCTTCTTTGCATTATCAAGTGTTGCAATGATCAAAGCACCGCAAGCACCAAGAGTCGGGGACAATCCGTTTGGAAATCCAGCGACGAATTCAACAAACATCATAACAGTTCCAAGCGATCCGCCTATCAAGAAAAAATAATAGAAAAAGCACATTGTTTTAAAAGAGGCATTGATACTTACAACCCTATACATCAACCGAACAAAACCATATACAACAAACGGTATAATAAGAGAAAGAATGAGAACCATTACTTTATCTTCTCTGTTGCCAAAAATCAACGCCACAGTCCAAAGAGCAAGCAAAACAATGGCATAAACAATCAATATCAGATTTTTCTTTTGAATAATTTTGTTTATCATGCGGTCTCTCCTTAAAGTTTTTGAAAATTATTTATTGAGATTAATATAGCATAAAAATCTTTGTTTGTAAATAGTGAAGTATCGGCTGCGCCGAAGTGATGTAGTGCTATCGCACAGTGATGTATTGCTCCTTCGTCGCAAAGTGATGTGATGTGTTCCGCCTCCTCACGCGCGAAGCGCACAACACTTGCGAAGCAAACATCACGCCCGAGGGGCACATCACGTTCCGCTTGCGGAACACATCGTTGAAAAAAGACCAACTCGTAAGAGTTGGTCTTTTTTCTGCGAAAGAGCAGTAAAAAGGTGTATAAATGTAGATAAGAACAGTAAAAAGTACACCAATACGTATATTTGATATAGATTAATCTATACCCGAAATCTCACATTCTATCTTTTTATAAAATTCATTTTTGCTTGTTAGATCATATTCCATCACATCTTCCGGTTCATCTTTATCATATGCAATTGAAAAAGACTCGGGTTCTATTTGAATATCAAAATAATACTCCTTAACTTTTCCTTGAATACCAATGCACTTATAGTCAGGCAACCAATCAATATGGATATCAATGTGTTTCATTTCTAAATTTACAAGTTTATCCTTTAAAGTGCCGGAAAGATAGTCTAAAAGAAGATCATCAAAAGCGGTAACGATTTGAGTCTTTTGCTTTACTAATAAATATTCAGATAATTTTTTCTTTTTGCCAAATAACATTCAAATCACCTCCACGGACATATTATACCACATACTTACAAATATTTCAATAGTGAAGTTGCGGCTGTGCCGCAGTGAAGTTTGGGCTATCGCCCAAGTGAAGTATTGCTCCTTCGTCGCAAAGTGATGTGATGTTTGCCCACTTCGCCGCAAGGGCAAACATCACTCACGCAGTGAACATCACTGACGAAGTCAACATCACTTGCCCGCAAGGGCAAACATCGTTCAAAAAAGCCTATCACTTACGTGATAGGCTTTTTTGTGGCTGGGGCACAGGGATTCGAACCCCGGAAATGTCAGAGTCAGAGTCTGATGCCTTACCGCTTGGCGATGCCCCACTATTTTCAACAGACGATATTATAGCAGATTCCTTTGGATTTGTCAAGGGATTTTTTGAAAAAAGTTGAAATATTTTTCATCTTTTTTCGGGCTTTTTTCGGGCTTCTCGGGGATCCCGGGACCGCCCCCCGCGAGTGGGTCGCGGGGGAGAGACTCGAAGTTAGTCTTTCCGCTTGAGGGCTTCCTTAATCAGCTCCTCGCGGGAATTTTTCGAAGGATCGTTCCAGACCGCCTCCAGAAGATCGCAGAGAATGTCCTGGAGCAGGCGGCCCGGGCGGAAGCCCAGGGCGATGAGGTCGGTGCCATTAATGTCCAGATCGGCGATGCGGACAGGCTCGTTTTGGGCGATGGAGGTCTCGACCAGCTCCGTGAGGGCATCCAGCTCGGCGGCGGCTTCGGGGTCGTTCTGGACGTGGGCGCGGCGAACGGCCAGAGCGGGGAGGGTGAGGTCGCCCTTGTAGTGCCGCCACTCACGGGCCTTGCGCGGGGTGGCCTTGACCTCCATGGCGGTGGAGCGGGTGACGGTCAGGATGTCCTTCCGTACCGCGTTGGACAGGCGCAGCCCCCCCAGATTCTCCTCGGTCTTGCGGGAGTCCTGACCCCACAGAAGGCAGGCGGCGCGGACGGTGAAGTCAGGAGGGAGGGAGGAAAGCGCGCCCATGCCCTCGGGGGAGATGCCGTGGGGGAGGACGTAGGGCATGAGCCCTGTGTCGGTCAGCAGGCGGATGCCCCGCTCGGGCTCGGGGGATACGAGGATCTTTTGGAACTCGTCGCTGATCCGCTCTCGGGAGATGCGGGACAGCCCCTCGGCCCTACGGCTTATGGCGGCGTAGGTATTCTCCTCAACGGTAAAGCCCAGCTTGACGGCGAAGCGAATCGCCCGCATGAGGCGGAGGGCATCCTCGGTGAAGCGGGTATCGGGGTCTCCCACGGCGCGGATAACGCCGTTTCTCAGATCACTTTGCCCGCCGAAAAGATCCAGAACCTCCAGCCGCTCCCCCTCAGTCATGAAGGCCATGGCATTGACCGTAAAATCGCGGCGGGAGAGATCGTCCTCGATGCGCCCCGTGAAGGAGACCGCGTCGGGGTGGCGGCCGTCGGAGTAGCCCCCCTCGGTGCGGCAGGTGGTGCACTCGATGAGATCGTAGCTTCCCTTGCGGTCGGCAGGATCTCCGCTGTGGGGAACCAGAACTGTCACCGTGCCGTGCTTGAGCCCCGTGGGGACGGTGCGGTAGCCTGCGGCGTGGCAGAGGGCCATGGTGTCGTGGGGGGGCGTGGTCACGGCCACGTCCCAGTCGTGGGGCTTGACTCCCATGAGGGTGTCCCGCACGCAACCGCCCACGGGGAAGGCACGCTCGCCGTGGGAGGCGAACAGAGAAAGAAGGGGGTAGAGATAGTCGGGGCAGGCGGGGGTAGGGTTCACGGCGATCACTCCTTTTCATGGTTTTCCGTATCTATCATACCACAAAAGAGGCGTTTTGTAAAGGGAAAACCGCCGTTTTTGAAAAACCGCCTCGGTTTTTTGGTCAAATCTCATTGACAGACCGAAACGGGTGTGATACAATAAGCAGGGCGGGGAAGCCCCGCCGACCATATTCGACACCCAATCAAGAGGATTTTACCTATGGAAACTACCTATACCGCCTCTCCCGCGGGGGAGTTCTACCGCGGCCTTGCGCTGGACGAGGAGAGAGCCCTCTACGGGATCACCCACGCCACCGTGAAGGACTGTCTCTTCGACGGCCCCGCCGACGGGGAATCCGCTCTCAAGGAGGCCTCGGACATCACCGTCGAGGGCTGTGACTTCCGCCTCCGCTATCCCTTCTGGCATGTCCGCGGGGGCAGAGTGGTGAACAGCACCCTCGCCGACACCTGCCGCGCCGCCATCTGGTACGCGACGGATATGACGATTGAAAGCAGCACCCTCGGGGGCATCAAAGCCCTCCGCGAGTGCGACCGTATGACCCTCACGGACTGCGGGATTGACTCCGCCGAGTTCGGCTGGCTCTGCCGCGGAGTGGAGCTGACCCACTGCAAAATGAAGGGGGAGTATCCCTTCTTCATGACCCGCGGCCTGCACCTGAAGGGGGTGGAGCTGAAGGGCAAATACTCCTACCAGTACGTAGAGAGCTGTACCGTATCCGACTCGGTGCTGGACACCAAGGACGCTTTCTGGCACGCGAAGCACGTCACCGTCACCGACAGTACCCTCAAGGGGGAGTATCTGGCGTGGTACTCCGAGGATCTGACCCTCATCCGCTGCCGTATCGAGGGCACTCAGCCCCTGTGCTACTGCAAGAACCTCACCCTCATCGACTGCGAGATGGTGGGGTGTGACCTCTCCTTTGAGAACAGCACCGTCACCGCTACCGTCAAGGGGCACGTGGACAGCATCAAAAGCCCCGCCGCGGGGCGCATCGAGGCGGACTCGGTGGGGGAGATCGTCTACGAGCGCGCCCCCGTGGACGGGCAGGGGTGCGAGATCGTGATACGAAAGCCCGCCGAGTGATCCATATTTCCAAAAAACGAAAACGGCTATCCGTTGATTGCAGGCGGATAGCCGTTTTTTGTTTGGGTTCCCCACTCGGGCTTGAAAAGTAGGCATAATACTATTCTCTTTTTAAAGTCTTGAATCCGGACCACCCTCTCACCCGCTTCGCGGGAGCTCTCCCAAAGGGAGAGCCTTTCAAAAGCCTCCCCCTTTGGGGGAGGTGGCACGCCGTAGGCGTGACGGAGAGGGCAGACGCGGTTCAAGTTTTTTAATAGAGATTAGTATAAAATAGGGAAAACACCGCATTTCTCCCCCACTTTACCGCCACTTTCATCCATTTCCATCCACAAGCACCCTCCGCATCCACTCCCGCCATTCCTCGGGGAGGGCGGGATGGTACAGAACCGTCAGGTCGGCGGGGTCAAGCTCGCCGCTCAGATCGGTGTCCCCCACTTTGCCCATAAAAACACCCGTTTTTTGGAGCTTTACCGCCACCACGCCTCCACTTTCGCCCACTCCCAGCCACTTTCCTCCCGAAAACCTGAGCTTTTGGGTGAAATTTCTCCATCCCGACTCCCCCTCGGCAGTTTCATAGCGGGTGTCGGTACAGGTATGCCCCGCGGCGCAGACGTATCCGTAGTAGCCGAGGCTTGCCATGCCTTCGTCGGAGCGGAGAAGGCGGTTGTGGTTGACCTCATCCCTTCCCTCGGCGGCGGGGATGGGATCGTCGCGGGTCACGTCCACGTGGTACCATTCCCCCTCCACCCGCACGTGGTTCCACGCGTGGTTCATGGCGTCCGATACCACCAGCTCTGCCTCCAGCCCCGCCCTTCTGCAGAGGGCGAGGAAGGTCAGGGCATAGGCCTGACAGATGCCTCTGCCGTCACGGAGGAAGGT
>JAZNUO010000246.1:0-6859 GCA_045592305.1 Eubacteriales bacterium
GAGGGTGATCGGGTGGGTCATGGGATGCTCCTTGATTCAACGATGCTTGTAGGGACCGGCGTCCTCGACGGTCCGCGGATCACATAGACCCGACGACGGATCTTTGGGGGACAGTGGCGGACCGTCCGCTGAGCTTGCTCGGCATGACGCCGGTCCCTACGATATTGGTGTTATTTCTTGGCCCCCAGCTTCGCGAACCACTTGAAGGTCAGCGGCCACACGGCTCCCGCGAAGAGGACGGTGAGGAAGTAGCGGATCGCGTAGGCGACGTAGCTGCCCCTAAAGATGAGGTTGAACAGAGGCTTGGAGCCCTCCATCACCACCAGCAGCAGTCCGAAGCCCACCGCCAGCTTGATGATCTGCGCCCACCACTTGGCGGTCTTGGTCTCGAATCGGATGAAGCGGGCATCCACCTCGTTGATGACCCACATTCCAACGGTACAGCCGAGGAACTTGTAAGCGTTCTTCACGGCGCTTTCGTAGTTGGACACGTCGATGTCGGCGGGGAAGGAGTAGAGGGTGACGTAGAGCAGGAAGGCCACTGCAAAGACCGACAGCGCGCCCATGAGGGGGTACATGAGCCGTCTTTCGTGCCCGAATCTGTGGAACAGAGGCCAGAGAATGCAGATCAGGGCGAGGGCGATGACTATGGACACGCTCACGTCCAGCGGCGTGTGGACCCCCAGATACATACGGGTAAAGGGAATGAGCAGGCACATGACGATGCCCACAATCCTCACCCATTTTTCCTTGCGGCAGACCGCCAGTGCGGCGTAGCAGCCCACGGCGGTCTGGGTGTGTCCGCTGGGGAAGGAGTAGCCCGAGGCGGCCTCTCTGGCGGCTTCGACGATGGTGAAGTCGGGATCCAGCACCCAGGGGCGGGGGATGCGGCAGGCGATCTTCAGAAATTGGTTGATGTAGACCCCGAAAAAGCCGGTCAGCAGGATGAAATAGCCCTGTTTTTTGTCGATGCACCAGAACATGAGCAGACCCGCCACGATGAAGAGCAGCTCGTTTCCGAACTCGGTGAAGATCAGCATGAGGGTGTCGAGGACGGGGGTGCGGATGGATTCGAGCCAATATAAGACTTCCATGTGTTTCTCCTGTTTGCGCGGTTACTTGTATTCGTCGGGGCGGTTATCCTCGATGAAACGCCATTTCATACGGCGGGCGATGACGAAATCCTCCTTGCGCATGACCTCCATGTCGGTGGAGCAGCCCGTGGTCCAGATCACAAAGCCCTTGTCGCTGAAGTCTACCAGAATGTCGTAGACACAGCTTCCGCTGTGGCCGCCGAGCTGCCAGTCGTCCAAGGCCTCAAAGACCAATTCCACCACGCTGTCCCAGATAGATGTAACCAGCACCGTGATCTTCAGCTCGGTTTCGTCGGGGGCGTACATATGCCCGCCCTCGGGAAGCTTGGTGATACCGTTGAAACGGTAGCGGATGTCGGTGATCTCGCCGTCGTGGAGAGAGTTGACGGCTTGTATGAATGCCTTGGCATCCTCGGGGGTGAGGCGGTGGATGTAGTCGGGGGCGGGGATGGGGCGGGGCATGGCGGTGCTCCTTTCGGTTTATGAAGTAGGTTCAGTATAGCATATTTGGCGAGGGATGTCAAGGGGAACGGGGAGATTGGAGGGAAGTAACCAAAAAAACGCAAAAAAACGGGCTTGACTCGTAAAAAAGTACAAATACCCTCTTGCTTTTTCCTTCAAATTATGGTAAAACGATGGTAACGTCAAGAAGGGAGTCTGATACGATGAAATCAGTCACAATGAAAATTCTGGCTCTGCTTCTGGCCGCGCTGATGGTTCTGCCCATGCTGGCTGCCTGCGGCGATACCGGTGAGGATAACCCCGACACCACCGTGGGCGAGGTTACGGAGGGCGATACCGAAAAGCAGCCTGCCGTTGCCAAAAAGGACTACAAGGATGCGGAGTTCACGGCGATCTACCGTGCCGATACCTTTAATGAGGGGTATTTCTTCATTGAGGAGGATCAGCGCAAGCCCGGTAATGACATGGACGATAAGATTTTTGAGCGTATCCTCAACGTGGAGGAGTATCTGGGCGTGGAGCTCATCGCCGAGAGCGGCGGTAACTACGAGGAGTATACCACTCCCTTGAAAAACGCCATCTCCTCCGGTGATGACACCTACCAGATGGTCATGACCCACGTGTACATGGATGTCGCCAACCTCATCACCAGCAACTACCTCCGCGACTTCCAGGACTTCGAGAGCCTACAGCTTGAGCAGGACTACTGGAACTACGGTCTGATGACCGATCTGTCCATCAACGACAGGATGTACTGCGGCTACAACGACTTCTGTTTGACCAACTGCTACATGATCGGCTTCAACAAGGACATGGTGGCCGAGTACACCAATACCATTGGCAATCTGTACGATCAGGTCCGAATAAGCAGATGGACCGCCTCCTGTATGCCATTCCTCAGCACGTGACCGCGATCGCACCCGCCTACGCGACCCACTACGCGAAGAACCAGAAGACCGCCGAGCGTCTGCTCAACAATATGTTCGACGAGGATTAATTCTCCACGGGGCGGCCTTTGGTGATTTTCTCTACACATCCCGCAAGGTTCTGTACCTCGCGGGATGCTTTTTTGAGGGCGCTTTCAAATTTGGGTTGATCGGTGCGGGGCTCTGCCCCTGCACCCCGCTTAAACCCTTCTTGAAAGTCTCCTCGCTTTCGCTCGGTGCAAATTCGCCTTCGGCGAAGTTTGCGAAGGGTTTAAGAATCCCAAGAACTTTCAAAAAAAGTCAATTTATCAATACTTTTTTGAAGGTTCTTGAAGGGAGTCCAGAGGGAAACTTCTTGCAAGAAGTTTCCCTTTGGCGCATCCCTATAAACCCCAATTTGCCGTTTCTGTCCACCTTGCTCCCGAAATCCCTGTCAATTTCCTTTCTTTTTGTGAATTGTCACAAAGAAAAAACTCGAAAAACTATTGACATCAAGGGAAAATTATGTTATAATAGTTTGCCGCTTAAAAGGGGCTTTTTAAGTGTGCGCCTAAAAAGCGCAACGCCCCCATAGCGAGTCTTAAGAAAAGAGGTGCTTTTCATGTTTGCTGTTATCACTACAGGCGGAAAGCAGTACAAGGTCGTCGAGCAGGACATCATTTTTGTCGAGAAGCTGGAAGCCCCCGAGGGCGCAGAGGTTACGTTCCCCGTAGCCGCTCTGTCCACTGACGCAGGCTTCAAGGTCGGTACCCCCGTTGTCGAGGGCGCTACCGTCACCGGCAAGGTGCTGAAGAACGGTAAGGGTAAGAAGATCTACGTTCTGAAGTACAAGGCTAAGAAGAACGAGAAGAAGAAGATCGGTCATCGTCAGCCCTACACCAAGGTGCAGATCATGAGCATCGTGGGTTAATTCCCGCGACCGCGTCAAGGCTTTCGAAAGGAGAAAACCTATGACCAAGATCGTATTTTACAGAAGCGACGGCATTTTCTACGGCTTCGAAGAGCAGGGTCACACGGGCTACGGCGAGGAAGGGGACGATATCCTCTGCTCGGCCATCTCGGCCATGACCATGTTTCTCATCAACACCGTTGAGGTTGCCTTCTCATCCTCCATCGATTACGAGATCGATGACGGCACCACCACCATCCGCGTCACCTGCAAGTCCGCCCTTCCCGAGTTCGAGGAGGACGATATGAAGCGGTACGCGGTGTCGGGCATCTTCCTCGGCTACTACCAACAGCTCACGGATATGCTGGAGGAGTACGGGGATTACCTGGATGTCAAGGTCATCAACCGCCACTACGGAGCGTGAGGGTCGTTTCACTTCTCAAACCATTCATTCGCCAACCCACCTATTTTACTGAAAAATGGAGGTAATTTCTGATGTTGAAGCTCAGTTTGCAATTTTTTGCTCATAAGAAGGGTGTCGGTTCTACCAAGAACGGCCGTGATTCCGAGTCCAAGAGACTGGGTGTGAAGAAGGCTGACGGCCAGGCAGTTCTTGCCGGCAATATCATCGTCCGTCAGAGAGGTACCGCGATCCGTCCCGGCAATAACGTCGGCATCGGAAGCGACGATACCCTGTACGCTCTGATCGACGGTCGCGTCAAGTTCGAGCACGCCACCAAGAGCAAGAAGCAGGTTAGTGTTTACGCTGACTAATTTTTGCAGGTAAGACCATGAGATACAATCGGCACGCGGAAGACTCAAAAGCTCCGCGTGTCGGTGTTGATCTCAACCGTGACCCCGTGACCCTTACTCGGGTCGCTTTTCATATTCCTTCGGCTGTGACCGGGAGGAGCTTTCTTTGAATCCACCCAGAGAGAGGACGGTTGGTGCGAGTCCTTGTGGGAAGGGAAGCAGGTCGCCCGTGAGCCTGTGAGTGTGAGCCGCTTGTGCGGGTAGCGTTCACCGTCTGAGCCCGTTATCGCTTATTGAGTGCGCGTTTGGGCGGTATTCTGCCGAGCGCGAAATCAGGTGGTACCGCGTCTTTTCGTCCTGATACGAAAGAGGCGGCTTTTTGTTTTTTTCTCAAGCGTTGCCCTCTCCGTCACGCCTTTGGCGTGCCACCTCTCCCAAAGGGAGAGGCCGCCGAACAAGTGCGGCATGTAAGGCTCTCCCTTTGGGAGAGCTCCCGCTGAAAGCGGGTGAGAGGGTAGATAACGAAAAAGTTTCTCTACATATAAATCAGAAAGGAGATTCCCATGAATCCCAACACCGAACTCCCCAAGACGTATGCCCCGTCCGAATTTGAGGACAGGATCTACCAGAACTGGGTGGACAAGGGCTACTTCAAGGCCCACCGCGACCCCGAGAAGAAGCCCTACACCATCGTCATCCCCCCGCCCAATATCACGGGTCAGCTCCACATGGGTCACGCGCTGGATAACACCCTCCAGGACATCCTGATCCGCTATAAGCGTATGTCGGGCTATGCCACCCTGTGGCTTCCCGGCACCGACCACGCCTCCATCGCCACCGAGGCCAAGATCGTGGAGGCCATGCGCAAGGAGGGACTCACCAAGGAGGATCTCGGTCGCGAGAAATTCCTCGAACGCGCCTGGGCGTGGAAGGAGCAGTACGGCAACCGCATCATCTCCCAGCTCAAGAAGATGGGCTCCTCCTGCGACTGGAGCCGTGAGCGCTTCACCCTGGACGAGGGCTGCTCCAAGGCCGTCCGCAAGGTCTTTGGCCGCCTCTACGAGAAGGGTCTGATCTACCGCGGCGAGCGCATCATCAACTGGTGCCCCCACTGCGAGACCTCCATCTCCAACGCCGAGGTGGACTACGAGGAGCAGAACGGTCACTTCTGGCACATCCGCTACCCCCTGGTGGGCGGCGGCGGATACGTGGAAGTCGCCACCACCCGTCCCGAGACCCTGCTGGGCGATACGGCTGTCGCTGTGAACCCCGCCGACGAGCGGTACAAGGATCTCATCGGTAAGTACGTCGTCCTGCCTCTGGTGGGTCGCCGTATTCCCATCGTCGCCGACGAGCACGCCCAACTGGACAAGGGTACGGGCTGCGTGAAGATCACCCCCGCCCATGACCCCAACGACTTCGAGGTGGGCCGCCGCTGCCACCTGCCCATGGAGGTGGTGCTGACCAACCGTGCCAGGATCACCGACAACTACCCCAAGTACGCCGGCATGGATCGCTACGAGGCCCGTAAGGCTATCGTCAATGATCTGCGGGAGGGCGGCTTCCTGGCCGAGATCGAGGATCTGAAGCACGAGGTGGGCACCTGCTACCGTTGCGGCACCACCATCGAGCCCATGATCTCCCTCCAGTGGTTCGTCCGCATGGAGCCTCTGGCAAAGCCCGCCATCGACGCCGTCCGCGAGGGCAAGACCCGCTTCGTCCCCGAGCGTTTCGACAAGAACTACTTCCACTGGATGGAGAACAGTCAGGACTGGTGTATCTCCCGTCAGCTCTGGTGGGGTCATCGCATTCCCGCCTACTACTGCGATGCCTGCGGTCACGTGGAGGTAGCTCCCGACGGCTGCACCGCCTGCCCCAAGTGCGGCGGCTCGGTCACGCAGGACCCCGATACTCTGGACACTTGGTTCTCCTCCGCCCTCTGGCCCTTCTCTACCCTGGGCTGGCCCGATGAGACCGAGGATCTTTCCTACTTCTACCCCACCAATACGCTGGTTACGGGCTACGACATCATCACCTTCTGGGTCTCCCGTATGATCTTCTCGGCGCTGGAGTACACGGGTGAGGTTCCCTTTGACACCGTCCTGATCCACGGTCTGGTGCGTGACGCTCAGGGTCGCAAGATGTCCAAGTCTCTGGGTAACGGCATCGATCCTCTGGAGATCATCGCCAACTACGGCGCGGATGCCCTCCGCTTCGCTCTGGCTACAGGCAACTCCCCCGGAAACGATATGCGCTTCTCCGACGAGAAGATCGAGGCCGCCCGTAACTTCGCCAACAAGCTGTGGAACGCCTCCCGCTTCGTTCGCATGAATCTCACCATTGACGAGATCCATCTTCCCGCCGCCGACAAGCTCTCCCCCGAGGACAAGTGGCTCCTCAACGGCTTCAACGAGCTGGCCGCCCGCGTCAACTCCAACCTGGACAAGTACGAGCTGGGCGTGGCTCTGGGTGCTTTGTACGATTTCACCTGGGACATCTTCTGCGACTGGTACATTGAGCTGGCCAAGTCCCGCCTCAATGAGAAGGACACCGAGGGCAATCTCATCTGTCAGAACGTCATTTCTTACGTGCTGAACGGCATCCTGAAGCTGCTCCATCCCTTCATGCCCTTCATCACCGAGGAGATCTTCGCCTCCCTGCCCACCCTCGCGGGGGATGCTGAGAGCATCATGATCTCCACCTATCCCACCTATGATGAGTCCCTGTCCTATCCC
>JAZNUO010000247.1:0-14085 GCA_045592305.1 Eubacteriales bacterium
GACGGTGATGGTTTCGGGAATAACGGGCAGACCTGTGGCCATGGATGTGGCTCCTTTCTGTGAAGATGGGTATGTTCAAATTTGGGTTTAGAGGTAAGATACAAGATACCGAGATACAAGATACAAGATATGTAAAAAAACTTACTGCGACTTCCGTTTCTATATCTTGTATCTTGTATCGGCCGAGCTTGCTCGGCGCGTATCTTGTATCTCCCTGCTGAGCTGTGCACAGCGATAAACCCAAATTTGATCCACCCGCAATCACCGGATTGTTCCCACCGAAAGGAGACCCAACCATGCCTGATCTTGACCCTATTCCTCGCTTCCATAAGCTCATAGCCGCGCTGCTCTCCGCGCTGTTTCTGCTCTCGACCCTGATCCTGCCCACCCATGCCGCGGGGACGGGCTGGTACTGTGTCCGCGCCAAAAACCACGCCCAGCCCGTGGCCGACCCGCCTCTCCGCGAGGTGGAGAAGCACGGCGGCTACTATATTGACCATCATCACACCGACCCCAACGGGGACGATAAGGTGGTCTACCTCACCTTTGACGCGGGCTACGAGAACGGCAACGTGGGGAAGGTGCTGGACGCTCTGAAGGCCGAGGGCGGGACGGGGGCGTTCTTCATTCTGGGCAACCTCCCCGAAGCCCACCCCGAGCTGGTTCGCCGCATGGTGGACGAGGGGCATCAGGTGTGCAATCACACCTTCACTCATAAGAATCTCTGCGGCGCGCCCGCGGGGGAGCTGACGGCCGAGCTGAAGCGGCTGGAGGGGGCCTGTACCGCCATCGGGGTGAGGCTCTCCCCCTACTTCCGCCCGCCCGAGGGATGCTTCGATACGGCGCTCCTGCGGGAGGCGCAGAGCGCGGGGTACAGGACGGTGTTCTGGAGCTTCGCCTACGCCGATTGGGACAACGCCAAGCAGCCCGACCCCGCCGCCGCGAAAAAGAAGATTCTGGACAATCTTCACAACGGCGCGGTGATCCTGCTCCACCCCACCTCGGCCACAAACGCCGCCATTCTGGGTGACGTTCTCCGCGAGATGAAGACCATGGGCTACCGCTTCGGGACCTTGGACGAGCTGACGGGGGGTGAGGGATCTTGACACGGGGTGACAACCTTGAAAAAGTCAATGCTATGAAAGAAAAACAGAGAAAAAGAGGAGGACGGCTCCTGTGGCTCGCGGTGGCGGTTCTGTTTCTGGCCCTGACGGTTTTTGCCCTGATCGTGGCCATCCGCACAAGGGCGGACCAAGGGCTTGGAACGGGGTGGTGGGAGCATCATATCGGAGAGGGTGAAACCGCTTTCGAGGCCGCTCCCGAGTCGGTGGTGGAGGGCATTCCCGCCGCCCTCTATCCCGCCTATCCCTCCCCCTTTCGCCCCCTGCCCGAGAGGGAGGAGGAGTCATCCGCGACCGATACCGAGACACAATCCGACGCCCCCAAGGACGGCGACGAGCTGGTCTATCACAGCCGCCGCAACGATCGCATGGAGATCGCCCTGTCCTTTGACGACGGACCCCACCCGCGGCTGACCCCCGTCATTCTGGACATCCTCGCCGAGTACGGTGTCAAGGCCACCTTCTTCATGGTCGGGGAGAACGTGGGCTACTACCCCGATGCCGCCCGCGCCGTAGCCGAGGCGGGACATGAGATCGGAAACCACACCTTCTCCCATCGCCGCTTCGGGCGCATGAGCGAAGCGGATCTGCTCCGCGAAATTCACGCCTGCGAGGAGGCCATCTCCACGGTGAGCGGCTCCCCCGTCCGCTGGATCCGCCCCCCCGAGGGTCAGCTCAGCGAGGCCATGGGACGGGTTCTGGGGGATTCGGACTACCGCATCATCCTCTGGGACGTGGACACCCGTGACTGGGCGCACACCCCGCCCGCCGAGATTACCCGCCACATTCTGGACACGGTACAGGCGGGGGACATCATCCTCATGCACGATTTCATCGGTCACGACAGCCCCACCCCCGCGGCTCTGCGGGAGGTCATCCCCGCTCTGCTGGAGCGAGGCTACCGTTTCGTGACGGTGGGGGAGCTGGTGGAGGGGATGGAATGACGGGCCTCTCGTGAACCCCCTCCCATGGGTGTCTGTCACGCCGCTCTTGCGTAAGCAGGGGCGGTATTTTTTCGTCCGAGTGGCATAGCGCGCCCCGCGGGGGACGCACCGCTTGACAAGGCGATATACCCCCGCGGGCGCGAAAGGCGGGGAGTTCGCGGCTACTCGGATACGGGCTGTGTTCCGGAGGTGGCTTTTCGCGGCTTTCTGTCGGGGCAAATGTAAATATTATATAAATTTTCTGTTACCTGCCTGTATTAGGTGTTGCAAAACACAAATCTATATGGTATAATAAAGGTTACTGTTTATGATGGGTAAGTATTTACAGTATTATATTAGATGTAAAGAGAGGCAGTAGCGTTATGACCGAAACGACCATGAATTTGCAAGATTTTGTTGAGCGGTACATAGTGTATCCATGGGAGACCTTCCGACTCATAGATATACTGGATTGGCTGCTCATGACCCTCCTGTTTTACAGCGTATACATGCTGTTCCGCGGCCGCGTCGCTGCGCGAATGGGCGGTGGTCTGATCGCCCTTCTGGTGCTTTCGGTGCTGGCGGAGCAGATGGGTATGTCGGGACTCCACTCCATCATGGCCGCCATCACGCCCTACGCCGTGATCCTGTTGGCGGTGATCTACCAGCCCGAGCTGCGGGATACGTTAGCCCGTATCGGCTCGGTGATCCCCCTGCTTGGCGGTAAGCACCGTCGGGGCAAGGCCGAGATGGAGAACACCATCCACATGGTGGTGGACGCCGCCTGCCAGATCGCCCAGACCGAAAAGGACGGCGCACTCATCGTGCTGGAGCTGTTCCAGAAGGTGGACGAGAATATCGACAGGGGCTACTCGCTGGACATGGAGGTGGACCGCAACATTCTCTGCGGTATGTTCAAGGACAAGACTCTGTTCCATGACGGAGCCGTGGTCATTCGCGACAACCGCATCGTCATGGCGGGCTGTAAGCTCCCTCTCCGCAAGAACGGAGAAATGGTGGACGGCCTGGGTACCCGTCACCGCGCCGCCGTGGGCATTACCGACGTGACCGACTGCGTGGTGGTGGTGGTCTCGGAGGAGACCCATAAGATTTCCATCGCCAATCACGGTAACATCGAGCGTGACTTCAACCAGTCGGGCGAGGAGCTTCGCAATCCCGAGGTTCGCCAGCGGGTGGAGAAGAGCCTCCGCCGCGCCCTGTACAATATGCTCATCGGTCTGGAAATCAAGGAAAGAAGGGGCTTGCCGCGCCTCAAGTGGGGCTTCAATCTGGACCCCGAGGATCGCCGACGGATCAGCATGGAGCGGGAGAAGGAGAGCAGCGATCTCGAAAGGTTCGAGAAGAGCTACAAAAAGAAAGCGAGAAAAAAGATGAATCCGGTTATAGACGGGGAAGAGGCGGCGGTCGAGAGCCCTGACTCGGACACCGTGGATATGCCTGCCGAGCCCTCCGAGGGCAACGCAGGGATGCCCTCCATCGCCATGACCCCCTCCGAGCTTCGGACGACCCCCGCGGACACCGACGGCGGTCCCGCGGACGGGATCTGATCCCTTGGATATTGTAGAAAGGACGATTGCATAATGGCATTGCAAAAACTGTACCGCAAGCCCGGTAAGAAGTATAAGACCGAGCTGCGCCCTTCCCGAATCGATATATACATCCTCCCTCTTTTGATCTGCTTTGTGATCTCCATCGTGGTCTGGTGCTACGCTACGGGGCATAGTCGTCCCGAGCTTGAGGCTCCCGATACCACCCCGCCCTACGAGGAAACCGCCGACGCAACCGAAGCCCCCGCAGACGGGGCAGACGCGCCCGAAGCCCCTGCCGACGGAAACGGGGAGAGCCTCCCCGCCGACGGTGAGGGCCATCCCTCCGACGTATGAGCCCATCCCTCTGCCGCGGCTGCCGCGAGGCGGTGATCGAAGGGATCTCGGTTCCCGTAGGAACCCCCGAGCCCGACGTGCTCCGCAGAGCCGCGGGGAAACTGAAAAAGAGCGGGATCTCCGCGAGAGGGGCAAGCTATCGCCTGTACAAACGGTCGGTGGATGCCCGCAAGCGGGAGGATATCCGTCTGGTCTACTCGGTGCTGGTCACACTGCCCGAGGGGCAGAGCTTTTCGGTGGAGAAGCTGACCGCCGCCGGCTGTAAGCCCTACAAGGCCATGGAGCTGACCCTGCCTCACGGGGAGAAGCGGCTCCCCGCCCGCCCGCTGGTGGTGGGTATGGGACCCGCGGGACTCTTCTGCGCCTACCTGCTGGCGAGGGAGGGCTACGCCCCCATTCTCATCGACCGCGGAGACTCGGTTTCCGACCGCGTGAGGTCGGTGGAGGCCTTCTATGCCAAGGGGGAGCTGAACACCGAGTCCAACATCCAGTTCGGCGCGGGAGGCGCGGGGACGTTTTCGGACGGAAAGCTATTGACCCGCATAGGCGATGCCCGCTGCTCCTTCGTGCTGGAGACCCTGCGGGATATGGGCGCGCCTGCCGATATTACCCTCCAAGCCAAGCCCCACGTAGGCACCGATATGCTTCGCACCGTGGTGCAGAATCTGCTGGATGCCATCGCCGCTCTGGGCGGTGAGGTGATCTACCGCTGCCGTCTGGAGGGCTTTGACCGCAACCCCGACGGAAGCTTTACCGCCAAGACCTCCAAGGGGGACGTCCCCTGCGGGATCATAGTTCTCGCGCCGGGGCACAGCGCCAGAGACACCTACCGAATGCTACTGGAAAAGAATATGATGCTGGAGCCCAAGCCCATTTCGGTGGGGGTGCGCATCGAGCATCTGCGGCGGGATATGGATGCCCTGCTCTACGGCCCCATGGCGGGTCATCCCGATCTGGGGGCTGCCGAGTACCACCTGTCCGACACCAAGGGGGAGAGAGGGGTCTACACCTTCTGTATGTGCCCCGGGGGCGAGGTGGTGGCCGCCGCCTCGGAGGAGGATACCGTGGTGGTCAACGGCATGAGCCACCGCGCCCGCGACGGGGTGAATTCCAACGCCGCCATCGCCGTGTCTGTCCGCACCGCCGACTACGAGCCCGTGGAGGGCAGTCTCGTGCTGGGTGCCATCGCCTACCAGCGCCGCATCGAGAGAGCCGCTTTCGCGGCGGGAGGGAAGGACTATTCCGTCCCCGTCCAGACCGTGGGCGACTTTCTGGAGGGCGACCGCGCCATCCACGAGCCATCGCGGGTGAAGCCCTCCTACATGGGCGGCGACCGCTACCGCCTCGCTCCCGTCAGCGCGACCCTGCCCGATTCCATCTGCCGATCCCTGCGCTACGGACTGCGCTCCTTTGACCGCAAGGTTCACGGCTACGCCATGCCCGAGGCGGTTCTGTCCGCCGCCGAGACACGCACCTCGGCTCCCGTTCGTATCCTGAGAGGGGGCGACTTCTGCGCCGTGGGCAACCCCGGCATCTACCCCTGCGGGGAGGGCGCGGGCTACGCGGGGGGCATCACCTCCGCCGCCGTGGACGGCATCAAGGTGGCCGAGGCCATTCTGTCGGTCTACGCGCCGCTGTGAGGAAGTAATGATTCGGTCGATCTGTAAAGTTGGGGTTTATCGGGCAGGGGCTCTGCCCCTGCCCCCCACCAAAGAACTTTTTGAAAAAGGTTCTTTGGAATCTCAAAAACTTTCAATAAACATTGATAAATAATACTTTTTTGAAAGTTCGTGAAAGGGGGTTCGGGGGAAAACTTCGCAATGTTTGCCATAGGCAAACTTGCACCGAGCGAAGCGAGGAGGCTTTCAAGAAGTTTTCCCCCGGTCGTTCCCCCGCCTCCCCGACAAACCCAAATTTGAAGTTCGGCTGAATCGTTGCTACGAATTACACCAATAGCCCAAGCCTGAAAATAACGAGTATCCGCGCCCATAGGCTCCGATCGGAGAACGAGTATCGGTCTGTGGGGCGGTTGGAATGTCCCGCCGTAGGGGCGGGAGGCACCCGCAGATGGGGTGTCGGAAAGAAAGGATTTTGTTTTGAAAGCTACCGAAACCAAGCAAGCTCCCGCGAGAGAGCGTATCTGGACGCTTCTGTGGGGGGAGAATCATCATAGGGATCCCGCCGTGATCGGGGGACTTTGCCGCGAGCTGGGGGTCACACCCCTGACTGCCCGCCTGCTCTGCAATCGAGGCTACACCGACCCCGCGGCCGCCTCTCTCTTTTTGGAAAATGACGAGCGGGTCTGGCACGATCCCATGCTCATGGCCGACATGAAGCCCGCGGTGGAGCGGATACTGACCGCCGTCGATAAGCGGGAGAAGATCGCCATCTACGGAGACTACGACGTGGACGGTGTGACCTCGGTCACGTCTCTGTACCTCTACCTAACGGGGCTGGGCGGGGACGTTACCTGCTATATTCCCAACCGTCTGGGGGAGGGCTACGGCATGTCGGTGGCCGCTGTGGATCGACTGGCCGAGCAGGGGGTGAGCCTCATCATCACCGTGGATACAGGCATCACCGCCCACAACGAGATCGCCCACGCCGCCACCCTTGGGCTGGATACCGTGGTCACGGACCACCACGAGTGTCACGTGGATATTCCCCTGTGCGTGGCGGTGGTCAATCCCCACCGCCCCGATTGCCCCTACCCCTTCAAGGAGCTGGCGGGAGTGGGCGTGGTATTCAAGCTCATCTGCGCCTGCGAGGCGACCCGCGCGGGGATCCCGCCCGCCGAGGCTCTGCGGATCATGGGTCGGTTCCTCATCGATCTGGTGGCCATCGGTACCATCGCCGACGTGATGCCCCTGACAGACGAGAACCGCTACATCGTCTCCCGAGGGCTTTCTATGCTGGATCACACCGACCGTCCCGGACTCTGCGCCCTGCTGGAGGCTATCTCGGGGAGTGGGAACAGTAAACCCGCCTCGGCAAACGGCAAAAAGCCCCGCCGCAAGGTCAATTCGGGTCTGGTGGGCTTTGGCATCGCCCCCCGTATCAACGCCGCGGGACGCATCGCCCACGCTATGAGGGCGGTGGAGCTGCTTCTGGCTGACACTCCCGAGCGGGCTGAGGCGCTGGCGGAGGAGCTGTGCGCCATCAATACCCGCCGTCAGGTGGAGGAGAACGCCATTGCCGAGCAGGCCTATGCCATGATCGACAACCAACTGGCCGAGGCCGCCGCCAAGGGGGAGCCCTCTCCTACAGTCATTGTTCTGGAGGATGACGGCTGGATGCAGGGCATCGTGGGCATCGTGGCCTCCCGCATCACCGAGAAATACGGTCTGCCCTCCATCCTGATCTCCTTCGACGGCTCTGTGGGAGACACTCCCACCGACGAGGACATGGGCAAGGGCTCGGGTCGGAGCGTCAAGGGACTCAATCTGGTGGATGCCCTGACCGACAGCCGCGAGCTGCTGGTTCGCTTTGGCGGGCACGAGCTGGCCGCGGGTCTGACCGTTCGCCGCAGAGATATTCCCGCCTTCCGCAAGCGCATCAACGAGTACGCCGCCGCCCTCCTCACCGAAGACATGACCGCCGTGCGCTACGAGGCGGACTGCGTATGTCAGGCCTGTGAGCTGACCATGGCTCAGGCCGAGGAGCTGGAGCGGCTGGAGCCCTTCGGCGTGGGGAATCCCACCCCCACCTTCATCCTGCGGGATGCGGTGATCCACCGTGTTATTTCCCTGGGAGGAGGGAAGCACACCAAGCTTACGGTCTACAAGGATGGACAGATGCTTCAGGCCATCCGCTTCGGCATGGCCCCCTCGTCCCTTCCCGCCATCGCGGGGGATACGGTGGACCTTCTGTTCCAGCTCAATATCAACGATTATCAGGGCGTGCGCAGTCTCCAGCTCATACTGCAGGATCTCCGTCTCTCGGAGACGGCGGCTCTCGAGCGGCGGAGAGAGGATATTCGCCTTGCCGAGGTTCTGAACGGAGCGCCCATCGCCTCGTCCGAGGGGCTTGTTCCCTCGAGAGAGGAGATCGCCTCGGTTTTCACGGTTCTGCGCACCGAAGCGCGGGCGGGAGGCGTCTCTGTCAGCGAGCGGGGGCTTCTGGATCGCGCCAATCGCGCCCCCGCGGGAGCCTCCATAGGCACGGTCAAGCTCCGCCTCATTCTCATGATCCTCACCGAAATGGGGGTCTGCCGCGTGGAGGACCCCGTTGACGGTCACTACGTCTTTGCGGTCAATTTCGACGCGCCCAAAACCACCATAGAGGTCTCCCCCCTCCTGCAAAGGCTTCGCCGACAGGTAACGGACGGGGAGGCATAACCCATCGCAACCTGCCTTTACGAAAGGACACCTTATGCAACACAAACCGTCCGTCGGTATCGACCGACTTTTGGAAATCCTGCGCGCCACGGGCAAGAAGTATGATCTGGATAAGATCTGCGCCGCCTATGACTACGCCGCGGGGCTTCACGAGGGACAGTTCCGCAACAGCGGAGATGCCTACATCACCCACCCCATCGCCGTGGCCGAGATCGTGGCGGGGCTGGAGCTGGACACCGACTCCATCTGCGCCGCTCTGCTCCATGACACCGTGGAGGACTGCGGCGAAAAGACCAATATCCAGGAGATCACCAAGCGATTCGGCACCGACGTGGCCATGCTGGTGGAGGGGCTGACCAAGATCGTCGCCCTTCAGATCGACGACAAGGAGGAGGCTCACATCGAGAACCTCCGCAAGATGCTCCTGGCCATGTCCAAGGACGTTCGCGTTATCTTCATCAAGCTCTGCGACCGCCTCCACAATATGCGCACCCTGGACGCCAAGCCCGACCACAAGCGCCGCATCACCGCTCTGGAGACCATGCAGGTCTACGCCCCTCTGGCTCACCGCCTCGGTATGCAGAAGATCAAGCAGGAGCTGGAGAATCTGGGTATGCAGTACCTGGACCCCATCGGCTACGTGGAGGTGCGGGACGAGATCGAGCGCAAGTACGGCATGAGCCTGGGCTTCATCGAGAATATCCGAAGCATCGTGGCGGAAAAGCTCACCGAGAACGGCATTAAGTTCCATCTGGAGGGGCGTATCAAGACCGCCTACTCCATCTACCGCAAGATGTTCAAGCAAAACAAGTCCTTCGACGAGATCTACGATTTCTACGCCATGCGTATCATCGTGGACACCGAGCTGGAGTGCTACACCGTGCTGGGTATCATCCACGAGATGTTCAACTCCATCCCCGGCCGCTTCAAGGACTATATCTCCATCCCCAAGCCCAATATGTACCGCTCCCTCCATACCACCGTCATCGGTCGGGACGGTATTCCCTTTGAGGTGCAGATCCGTACCTGGGAGATGCACCCCATCCCCGAGTACGGTATCCCCGCCCACTGGAAGTATAAGGCGGGAGCCGCCTCCAAGGAGGACATGGACAAGAAGCTGGAGTGGATCGCCCGCCTCATCGAGACCGAGGACGGAACCCGCGACCCCGAGGAGTTCATGACCGCCCTGAAGATCGATATTTTCCACGACGAGGTCTTTGTTTTCACCCCCAAGGGGGACGTGCGGGCTCTGCCTCAGGGGGCGACCGTCATTGACTTCGCCTACGCCATTCACTCCGAGGTGGGCAACAAGATGCTGGGAGCCAAGATCAACGGCAGCATCGTTCCCATCGACCGCGTGCTGGGGAACGGCGAGATCGTGGAGATCCTCACCTCCTCTGCCGCTAAGGGACCCAGCCGCGACTGGCTGAATATCGTCCGCACCGGTGAGGCTCGCAACAAGATCCGCCAGTGGTTCAAGCGGGAGAAGGGGGGGGATAATATCCTTGTCGGTAAGGCCGCCATCGACGCTGAGGTCAAGAAACTGGCACCCCATCTGCCCGAGACCAAGCGCGCCGAGGCCGTGGCCGCCGTGGCCTCCCGAATGGGCTACACCACCGTGGAGGATATGTACAACTCCATCGGCTACGGAGAATTGCCCGTGACCAAGACCCTCCGCCGCCTCAAGGACGAGCTGGATGCCATGACTCCCCCCGAGGTGCCCGAGGAGGTGGCCGCCTCCGCCAGAATGACCGCCGAGGACGTGTCGAGCGTGGTCACTGCCGCCCGCCCCCACAACCTCAGACGCAACAGCGGCATTGTGGTGGACGGAGCCGAGGGCTGCGCCGTCAAGTTCGCCAAATGCTGCAATCCCCTGCCCGGGGACGAGGTGGTGGGCTTTGTCACTAAGGGCTTCGGTATCTCCATCCACAAGCGGGACTGCCCCAACTTCGTTCAGGGGCGTGACAATCCCGACCTCACCGACCGCTGGAAGCCCGCCCACTGGGAGGGAGCCGTCAGCGAATCGGGCAAGAGCGTCTATGAGGCGCTGCTTCAGGTGCATACGCTGGATACCGTGGGTGTGCTGGCCGACATCACCGTCGCGCTGGCGGATATGAAGGTCTCCATCCTCCAGATCAATTCCCAGAAGGCGGGCGCCGACCGCGTCATCATCAACCTCAAGGTTAGCTGTAAGAACGTGGAGCACTACAACTCCATCGTGTCCAGACTGCGCTCCCTGAAGAACATTCTGGACGTGATCCGCGGCTTTGCGTAAATCATTACGAAAGGAATCACCGCCATGAAAGCAGTCATTCAACGAGTCACCTCCGCCTCGGTGGAGGTGGACGGCGAGATTATCGGCTCCTGCGGCCACGGTCTGCTCATTCTTCTGGGTGTCGCCACGGGGGACACCGAGGAGGATCTGGATCGGATGCTCCAAAAGATTGTCAAGCTCCGCATCTTCGAGGACGAAAACGGCAAGATGAACAAGGCGGTGCAGGACATCGACGGGGAGCTGCTGGTGGTGTCCCAGTTCACCCTCCTCGCGAACTACAAGCACGGCAACCGACCCGATTATCTGGGTGCCGCCGCTCCCGCCGAGGCCAACCGCCTCTACGAGCTGTTCGTGGAAAAGGCAAAGGCCTACGTCAAGCACGTGGGGCACGGGCAGTTCGGCGCGGACATGAAGGTGAGCCTGCTCAACGACGGCCCCGTGACCATCGTCATGGAGAGTGAGGTTTTGAAGCCCGCTCCCAAAGCATAAACGGATCCCGATAGCATAAAGCGATAGCGATACAGAAAGAAACAAGCATGAACCAATCCCGCAAAGCCCCTCTTCGCAATACCCCTGCGCCTGATCCCCGCATGACCCCTGCCACGGAGGGAACGCCCTCCGCGAATGCGTCCAAAATTCAGGAATATTCGGAGAAAATCATGAGACTCTATATAGAAGGACCCGTCAATAAATATTACATCCAGACCCTCTGTATGATCTTTTTCCCGGGCTCCAAGTTCTCGGAGGACGAGCCCGTTACCGAGGAGACTCCCGAGATGTGGGTGACACTGACCAAATCCCCCGAGGACGGCATCCATGCCACCGCCAAGCTCTCCTACCGCGGTCAGACCGCCGAGGTCACGCGCCACTACGATTATGACGAGGGCTACACCAAGGAACGCCGCGAGAAGATCGCGCTGGGCGATGCCGTGACCTCGGTCTGCGAGGCGGTCATGGGCTACCGCTCTTCCTGGGGTATGCTGACGGGTGTCCGTCCCTCCAAGGTGGCTACCGAGCTGCTTCGGAAGGGCATGAGCAAGACCCGCATCCGCAAGGAGCTGACCAAGGACTACTTCGTCATCCCCAAGAAGGCCTCCCTCGCCACCGACGTGGCCATCAACGAGGCGCGCCTCATCGGCACTCCCGGCAGGAAGGACTGCTCGGTCTACATCTCCATCCCCTTCTGCCCCACCCGCTGTGCCTACTGCTCCTTCGTGTCCTATACCTCCAAGCGGCTTCTGTCCCTCATTCCCCAGTACCTCAAGCGGCTGGTTCACGATCTGGAGGAGACCTTTGAGACGGTCAACCGTCTGGGTCTGCGGGTGCGCACCATCTACGTGGGGGGCGGCACGCCCACCATTCTGGACCCCGATCAGTTGACCTACCTGCTGGGCGCGGTGGAGAGAATGACCGACGTGCGCGCGCTGGAGGAGTATACCTTGGAGTCGGGCAGACCCGACACCATTACCGCCGAGAAGCTGGCGGTGGCGAGGGAGTACGGCGTGGGCCGTATCAGCGTCAATCCCCAGACCCTGTGCGATGACGTGCTGCGCCATATCGGTCGCGCTCACAACACCGAGATGTTCTACAAGGCCTACGAGATCGCCCGCGCGTCGGGGATCCCCGTCATCAACACCGACCTCATCGCGGGGCTTCCCGGGGACAGCTTCAAGACCTTCTCGGCCTCCTTCGACGGCATCATGGCCCTGCGCCCCGAGAACGTCACGGTACATACCTTCTGCGTGAAAAAATCCGCCGAGCTTCGGAAGGAAGGACCCGACGTGTACTCCATGCGGGGCGGCGATACGGGTAAGTGCGTGGACTACTCCCAGATCCAGTGCGCTCACGAGGGGTATATTCCTTACTATATGTACCGTCAGAAGAATACCGTGGGTAACTTCGAGAACGTGGGCTTCGCCCTGCCCGGCTACGAGGGACTCTACAACATCTACATGATGGAGGAGGTTCATTCCATTTTCGCCGCGGGCGCGGGCGCTGTCACCAAGCTGGTGGATTACGCCCCCGTGGACGGCTCTCCCCGCTTCATCGACCGTATGTTCAACCCCAAGTACCCCTTCGAGTATCTGGACGAGGCGGGTGAGATCACCAACCGTGAGCGGCTGGCGCGCGCCGAGGCCTTCTACCGCGAGAGGAATATGCTGGACTGATCCCTACGGTATTCTTCCCGAAAGGAGATGTTTTCATGAAAATCTTTTCCAACCCCACGCCTGTCCGCCTGCCCCTGACCTTTGAGAGCCCCACTGAGGGGATCGCGCTGGTGGGGGAGAACGAGCGGGACTTCGATGCCCGCCTGAATGCCGCTGCCGGGGAGATCTGCGCTGACTGCGTGGAGCACGGTGTGAAGGTCATCCGCCTGTCGGGACCTACCTGCGCGGGCAAGACCACCACTGCCGACAAGCTGACTCAGGTTCTGGAGGCCGCGGGACGGGTGGTGTACCCCATTTCCATCGACGATTTCTTCTACGGCCGAGACGTGCTGGAGGCGCAGGCCCTAAGCCGACCCGACGGCAAGCCGGATTACGATTCGGTGGCAGCCATTGACCTCCCCGCTCTGGCCGTCTGTGTCCGCGACCTCATGGAGAAGGGAAGCGCGCGGATTCCGATTTTCGATTTTGTCACGGGCTACGCCGAGGGCTACCGTGATCTCACCGTCCCCGAGGGCGAGGAGCCCATCTTCCTCTTTGAGGGTATCCAAGCGGTCTATCCCGAGGTGGCGGCTCTCTTCGCGGGCATTCCCGAGCGGAGCATCTTCATCAACGTCATGAAGGAGACTATACTGGTCGCCCCCGACGGCACCGAGCGAGTCTTTGCCCCCGACGAGATCCGACTGCTCCGCCGACTGGTGCGGGACGAGGCCAAGCGGGGCACATCCCCCGACTTCACCCTCACCCTGTGGCACAGCGTCCGCGACAACGAGGTGAGATCCATCTATCCCTACGCCCACACCTGTGACTACGGCATCGACTCCAACATGGAGTTCGATATCCACATGCTGGCTCCTCATCTCCGCCGCATCTTCGCCGAGAAGCCCTGTGACGGGCAGGAGGTGGAGTGGGCATCCCGTATTCTGACCTCGATCGAGGGGGTGGAGGGGATCGATTCCGCCTGTCTGGCGGCGAATTCCCTGTATCACGAGTTCATCCTGATATAAAATCCCCGGCTTTCGCATACCTTGTAGGGAATTTTTACCTGCGAGGTACGCCATGGGACTCAACCAAACCGCCAAACGCCCCTCCTTCCTCTCGGGGGTGGGGATTTTGACCCTGTCCTCCCTTGTGGTCAAGGTCATCGGTCTTTTCTACCGCATCCCCCTTCTGAACTACCTCGGCACCGAGGGCATGGGGTATTTCAACACCGCCTACGAGCTCTACGCCCTGTTCTGCGTCATCTCCACGGCGGGACTTCCCGTGGCTATGTCGGTGCTCATCGCCGCCTTTGAGGCGGAAGGAAGCTCGCGGGACGCGGGACGGGTCTTTCGGGTGTCGCTCGCCCTCTTTGCGGGGG
>JAZNUO010000248.1:0-18310 GCA_045592305.1 Eubacteriales bacterium
GCGGAGAGCATGGACTTCCAGAATTTCATATCGAAGAGGGCGGCCACCAGCGTACCCGTCCACGCTCCCGTGGCAGGGAGGGGGATAGCCACAAAGAGGGTAAGGCCCCAAAAGGCGTACTTCTCGATCTTGGCGCGGTTCTTCTCGGCCTTCTCGAACATTTTATTCGCAACCTTATTGAAGAACTTCACCTTGCACCCCGCCATCCAGTTCAGCACCGACTTGACGAAGAGGAGGATGATGGGCACGGGGAGCATATTGCCGATGACGGCGATGAGGTAGGTCTGCCACCAAGGAAGAAGGAAGGCGGCACCCATGGGGATCGCGCCGCGGAGCTCGATGATGGGGAGCATAGAGCAGAAGAATACGCAGAGCTCCTCGCCCACCGTTTCCAAGAAGAAATCTTTAATGGCTTCTTTCATAGAAAAACCTTTCTTTATTGCGAGGCACCGAACAGATCGGTGAGATTTTCAAACCAGGTAAAGTCGCCCACCCAGGAGAAATCACCGTGGAGCAGGGTGACGAACAGGAGAATCACAACGGTCATGAAGGCCAGACCGCCCAGCGTGACCCAGAGATTGCGCCGAGCCAGCCTTTTCTTCTGCGCGGCATCGACGGAGGGGGTATTCTCGCCCGAGGCTGTCCTCGGCAGGAGACTCGCCGCCTGCATGGCGCGACGGACGGGCTTATAGAGAATCAGCACCAAGGAGGCGTTGACCAGACCCTTGACGAGGTTGAAGGGCAACAAAAGGGTGGGGATCATGTCCACGACGGCCGAACGGGGCGCGCCCATGTAAAAGGGAGTCACAACCAGATTCAGGGTCAGCATGACGGCCACCAGGGCGACCACACCCGAAGCCAGGGACAGAATTGCCCCCGAGAGCTTCTTGCGGTAGCGGTACACCACAGCGCATACCACTGAAAACGTCACAGAGGACGCGAAATTCATGAGAAAACCGTACCATCCCGTATCCCCGATGGTGATGAATTCCAGCGTCGCCACCAGAAGCGAGACAACGGCGGCGGCAACAGGCCCCAGCAAAAGCCCCGATATGGTAATGACGGAATCCTTCAGATCAAAGGTCAGGAAGGTGACGTTAAAGCGGAAAACGAACATGGCGGCGAAGGCCAAGGCTGCAAAGACCGCCATCAGAACAAGAGCGCGCAAACGCACGCGGTTCTTTTTGGATACAGACATAAAAAAGCTATCCTTTCCCATCCGGACTGTAGCGCGTTTCCTTCCAACAAAATATTGGATATACATCGGTATATTTGTGGAAAACGCGGTTGCGGAAGTTTGCAACGCAAACTTCCTGAACTCGGCTCCGCCGAGTTCCACCGTCGGCGCAGGAATTACACCTGCCAGGCACACCTGCCAATGGGGCGGCGTGTTCGTGGGCTGTAACCACCGGTATGGAATTTCACCAATTCTCAAAGATGTGTAATGTAGTAATCGAATATGAAAACCCCGCAGCAATGCGCGGGCAATGCGAGCATTGCTACGTTGCTGCGGGGCGAATTTTCCCTTGAGGGGGTTAATTACTTGATGATCTCGGAAACGACGCCGGAACCGACGGTACGACCACCCTCACGGATAGCGAAGCGCAGACCCTTCTCGCAAGCGATGGGGCTGATGAGCTCAACGGTCATCTCAACGTTGTCACCGGGGCGGCACATCTCGACACCCTCGGGCAGCTCGATGACACCGGTCACGTCAGTAGTTCTGAAGTAGAACTGAGGACGGTAGCCGGCGAAGAAGGGCTTCTGACGACCACCCTCCTTCTCGGACAGAACGTACACGTTGCCCTTGAAGTTGGTGTGGGGGTTGACGGAACCGGGCTTAGCCAGAACCTGACCGCGGCGGATGCCGTCCTTAGCGATACCACGGAGCAGAGCACCGATGTTGTCACCGGCCTCAGCCTGAGGCAGCAGCTTGTGGAACATCTCGACACCGGTAACGACGGGGGTCTCCTTCTCGTCGACCAGACCGACGATCTCGACGGTATCGTTGACCTTCAGAGTACCTCTCTCAACACGACCGGTAGCAACGGTACCACGGCCGGAGATGGAGAAGACGTCCTCGACGGGCATCAGGAATGCCAGGTCAGCCTTACGGTCGGGGGTAGGAATGTAGCTGTCAACCTCAGCCATCAGCTCGAGGATGGGAGCGTACTCGGGAGAAGAGGGATCCTTGGACTCAGAGGTCAGAGCGTCACGGGCAGAACCGCGGACGATCGGAATGTCATCGCCGGGGAAATCGTACTCGGACAGCAGGTCACGGACCTCCATCTCAACGAGATCCAGCAGCTCCTCGTCGTCAACGAGGTCGGTCTTGTTCATGAAAACAACGATTGCGGGAACGCCAACCTGACGAGCCAGCAGAACGTGCTCACGGGTCTGGGCGAGAGGGCCATCGGTGCCTGCAACGACCAGGATAGCGCCGTCCATCTGGGCAGCACCGGTGATCATGTTCTTAACGTAGTCAGCGTGGCCGGGGCAGTCCACGTGAGCGTAGTGACGGTTCTCAGTCTCGTACTCAACGTGACGGGTGTTGATTGTGATACCACGAGCCTTCTCCTCGGGAGCGTTGTCGATCTGGTCGTAAGCCATAGCCTCGACATTGCCGTTACCCAGAGACAGGGTCTTGGTGATAGCGGCGGTCAGAGTGGTCTTACCGTGGTCGACGTGACCGATGGTACCAATGTTAACGTGGGGCTTGGTGCGCTCGAATGTAGCCTTTGCCATTGTAAACTTCCTCCATAAAATAAATTTTTAAATAAGGTTTTCGGGTGAATGGGCGGCGTGCCCCCCTGCTTTTTGGGGGAACACTGCCGATTATAAGGATGCGGATCAGTTGTTCTTACCGCGAGCCTTAACGATCTCCTCCTGGATGCTCTTGGGCACTTCTGCGAAGTGGCTGGGCTCCATGGAGTAGAGGCCGCGACCCTGGGTCTTGGAACGCAGGTCGGTCGCGTAGCCGAACATACAGGAGAGGGGCACGAAGGCCGTGATCTCCTCGATACCGCCGTTACCGGCCTCCATGGACTGGATCTGACCGCGGCGGGAGTTGAAGTCGCCGATGACGTCGCCCATGTACTCCTCGGGGACAATGGTAACGACCTTCATCATAGGCTCGGTGAGAACGGGATCGGCCTTTCTCATAGCCTCCTTGAAGGCCATGGAGCCGGCGATCTTGAACGCCATCTCGGACGAGTCGACCTCGTGGTAAGAACCGTCGTTCAAAGTGACCTTGACGTCAACGACGTTGTAGCCTGCCAGAACACCGGTCTGCATAGCACCCTGAATACCGTTGTCAACAGCGGGGATGTACTCCTTGGGAATCGCACCGCCCACCACGGCGTTGACGAACTCGTAGCCCTTACCGGGCTCGTTGGGCTCCAGCGTGATCTTGACGTGACCGTACTGACCGGAACCGCCGGACTGACGCTTATACTTGGTATCCTGATCGACTGCCTTGCGGACGGTCTCCTTGTAGGCGACCTGAGGCTTACCGATGTTGGCCTCCACCTTGAACTCGCGGAGCAGACGCTCAACGATGATGTCCAGGTGAAGCTCGCCCATACCTGCGATGATGGTCTGACCGGTCTCATCGTCGGTGTAGGCACGGAAGGTAGGATCCTCCTCAGCCAGCTTGGCGAGGGCGATGCCCATCTTCTCCTGGCCGGCGCGGGTCTTGGGCTCGATGGCCACGCGGATAACGGGCTCAGGGAACTCCATAGACTCAAGGATGATGGGATGCTTCTCATCACAGAAGGTATCACCCGTGGTGGTGTTCTTGACACCGATAGCGGCGGCGATGTCGCCGGTGTAGCAGGCATCGATGTCGGAACGGGAGTTGGCGTGCATCATGAGGATTCGGCCCAGACGCTCGCGCTTACCGCGGGTGGAGTTGTAGACGGTCTCGCCGGCGTTGATGGAACCGGAATACACTCTGAAGTAGCAGAGCTTACCCACGAAGGGATCGGTCATGATCTTGAACGCCAGAGCGGAGAAGGGAGCGTCATCGGAAGCAGGGCGCTCGTCCTCCTCACCGGTATCGGGGTCAACACCCTTGATAGCGGGGATGTCCAGAGGAGAGGGCATATAATCGACAACAGCGTCCAGCATCTTCTGCACGCCCTTGTTGCGGTAGGAAGAACCGCAAACGACGGGAACGATCTCGTTGTTGATGGTCGCGCGGCGGATAGCGCCCTTGAGCTCCTCGATGGTCAGCTCCTCGTCGCAGAGGTACTTCTCCATCAGCTCCTCGTCGGTGGAGGCGACAGCCTCGACCAGCTCGGCGCGGTACTGCTCAGCCAGCTCAACCATGTCCTCGGGGATAGGCTCAACGCGGACATCCTTACCCAGCTCGTCGTAGTAGACGTCAGCCTCCATGTTCAGAAGGTCGATGATACCGCGGAAGGTCATCTCCTTACCGATGGGGAGCTGCAGGGGCACGGGGTTTGCGTGGAGTCTGTCTCTCATCATGTCCAGAACATGATAGAAGTCGGCACCCGTGATGTCCATCTTGTTGACGTACGCCATACGGGGCACGCGATACTTATCAGCCTGACGCCAAACGGTCTCAGACTGGGGCTCAACACCGCCCTTGGCGCAGAAAACGGTTACGGAACCGTCCAGAACGCGCAGGGAACGCTCCACCTCAACGGTGAAGTCCACGTGGCCGGGGGTGTCGATGATATTGATGCGGTTATCATTCCAGTAACAGGTGGTAGCCGCGGAGGTAATGGTGATACCTCTCTCCTGCTCCTGCTCCATCCAGTCCATAGTGGCGCCGCCCTCGTGGGTCTCGCCAAGCTTATGGGTCTTACCGGTGTAGAACAGGATACGCTCGGTTGTGGTCGTCTTACCGGCATCGATGTGAGCCATGATGCCGATATTCCGAGTATGCTCAAGCGAATACTCTCTTGCCATTGATTTTCTCCTTGCTTTTATGCGCTAGACTCTTAAGCAACCGCCCGAAAATCAATAACGGTAGTGGGCGAAGGCCTTGTTTGCCTCGGCCATGCGGTGAGTCTCTTCCTTCTTCTTGAAGGCACCGCCCATGCTGTTCTTGGCGTCCATGATCTCGCCCGCCAGTCTCTCAGCCATGGTTCTCTCGGAACGGTTTCTGGAATAGTTGATCAGCCAACGGAGAGCCAGGGTCTGCTGGCGCTCGGGGCGAACCTCCATAGGCACCTGGTAGGTGGAACCACCCACGCGGCGAGCCTTAACCTCCAGCTCGGGCTTGATGTTATCAAGCGCGGCCTGGAAAACTTCAAGGGCATTCTGACCCAGCTTCTCTTCGATCATCTTGAACGCATCGTACACGATGGTCTGAGCCACGCCCTTCTTGCCGTCGTACATCACGTTGTTCACAAGCTTAGTGACCAGCTTGGAATTGTACAAAGGATCCGGCAATACATCTCTCTTGGATATAGAACCTCTTCTCGGCACTGTAACTTCCCTCCTTCATTAGTATTACATGAAATCATAGGTACTCAAAAGCATCCTTCTGTCCACGTACCGGGTGGGGTTCTCGCAATCTTCCGTACACACACACAGAAATTCACGAGGAAACGCTCACACGGAGTGTGATTTGAATGAAACTGCTCTCTCGTCTCCCTCTGTCCTATTGCGGACACTCGCTTTTACGCCGCGAGCGGCGGCGGGGGTCTCCCGCAAGTCCTGATCTGCTGCTTACTTCTTAGCGGCCTTGGGACGCTTTGCGCCGTACTTGGAACGGCTCTGCAGGCGGTTTGCAACACCCTGTGCATCCAGGGTACCGCGAACGATGTGGTAACGCACACCGGGGAGGTCACGCACACGGCCGCCGCGGATCAGGACAACAGAGTGCTCCTGCAGGCTGTGGCCGATACCGGGGATGTAGGTGGTGACTTCCATGCCGTTGGTCAGACGAACTCTGGCGATCTTACGGAGCGCGGAGTTAGGCTTCTTGGGCGTGGTGGTGGAAACCTTGGTGCAGACACCTCTCTTCTGAGGAGAGGACTGGTCGGTGGTCTTACCTTCCAGGCTGTTGTAGCCCTTCTGGAGAACAGGCGACTTGGACTTGTAAACGCGGGCGTTTCTGCCCTGTCTCACAAGCTGGTTAAAGGTTGGCATGCTTCATTTCCTCCTTCTTCGTGAATTTTTGTGTGTATATACAGACGCTTTTTCCCTCTCGGGAAGCCGCGGGACTGCCTTGAATTTGCATTTGGACACACTTCGGGTATACGCGCGAACAGGTCTATTATACCATAAGGTTTTCCGTTTGTCAAGAATTCATGCGCAAGCCGAAAATTTTTTCCCTATTATACAATTTCCCCAATCGCGATAGGGGGTTTTCCTGTGGATTTTCACACGAAAGGGTCCCTCAAGCGCCCGAAAAACGGGGGTTTTTAGGGCAAACGACCCGCCCCCGTGGGTCCACAGGGGCGGGAAATTTTGTGAAAACTGCTCAATCTGACGGGGTAAATTTCGTCATTCCGCAGGATCAGGAAGCGGACTCGTCGCCCTCCTCGGCTGCCTCCAGCTTGGCGGTCTCCTCCACGGTGATCTCCTTATAGCAGGACATGCCGGTACCGGCGGGGATGAGCTTACCGATGATGACGTTCTCCTTCAGACCGCGGAGGTGGTCCACCTTACCGCGGATGGCGGCCTCGGCCAGCACCTTGGTGGTCTCCTGGAAGGAGGCGGCGGACATGAAGGACTCGGTGGCCAGAGAAGCCTTGGTGATACCCAGCAGGACGGGCTCACCGGTCGCTGCCTTCAGCTCGGTCTCACCCGCGTTGATGCGAGCCTCGATCTCGGCATTTGCCTCCTCAAGGTCGGACATATCCACGGTGGAGCCGTCCAAAAGGGTGGTATCGCCGTGGTCGGTGATGCGGAGCTTACGGGTCATCTGACGGGCGATGATCTCGATGTGCTTATCGTTGACGTTAACCGACTGAGAGCGGTACACCTTCTGGATCTCCTTGATGATGTACTCATACACCGAGTCCAGACCCTGGATACGCATGATGTCCGCGGGAGCCTTGGAGCCCTCGGTAAGGGCCTGGCCGATCTCCACAGGCTGCTCGTCGGTGATGGCGAGACGCATACCGTAGGGGATGGGGTACTTAGCCAGCTCGACACCGTTCTCGTCGTGGACGGTGACGTCGTTCATGCCGGGCACGTCGGGGTTGGGCTGAATGCGTGCGATACCGTTCTGCTCAGCCATGATGGCAGCCTTCTTGGGCGCGCGGGCCTCGAAGAGCTCCTCAACGCGGGGAAGACCCTGGGTAATATCCGAGCCTGCCACACCGCCGGAGTGGAAGGTTCTCATGGTAAGCTGGGTACCGGGCTCACCGATGGACTGAGCGGCGATGATACCCACGGCCTCACCGACCGAGACCAGCTTACCGGAGGCGAGGTCAGCACCGTAGCAGTGGGCGCAGAGACCGTAGCGGGCGTGACACTGGATGGCGGTACGGATGCAGACCGAGGTGATTCCGGCCTTGGTGATCTCGGAGGCCATTTCCTCGGTGATCATGGTATCGTCGGGGATCATGACCTCACCGGTGGCGGGGTTGATGACGTCGCCCATGGTGAAGCGGCCGACAATACGGTCGGAGAGGGGCTCCAGAACATTCTTGTCCTTCTCGTCGATGACGTCGTTGACCCAAGCGCCCTTCTGGGTGTTACACTTGATCTCGCGGATGATGACCTCCTGAGAGACATCCACCAGACGGCGGGTCAAGTAACCCGAGTCCGCGGTACGAAGCGCGGTATCCGACAGAGACTTACGGGAGGAACGGGCACCCATGAAATACTCGGTGATGTTCAGACCCTCGCGGAAGTTGGACTTGATGGGGAGCTCCATGGTCTTACCGGTGGCAGAGAACATCAGACCGCGCATACCGGCAAGCTGTCTCATCTGGGTCATGGAACCACGGGCACCGGAGTCTGCCATGATCTTGATCGGATTGTAGGTGGAGAAGGAATTGGTCAGCGCGCCGGTGACGTTATCGGTGGTCTGATTCCAGATCTTGATAACAGCCTGATAACGCTCCTCCTCGGACAGCTCACCGCGCATGAAGTGACGGGTAATCACGTCCACCTTCTTCTGAGCCTCGGCGAGGTAGTCCTTCTTCTCGGGGGGGATGGTCATATCGTAGACCGAGATGGAGAAGGAGGCCTGCGTGGAATACTTGTAGCCCATGGCCTTGATCTTGTCCAGCATCTCGGCGCACTCGGCGGTACCGCGGGCGCGGATGCAGCAGTCGATGATCTGACCCAACTGCTTCTTCTTGACCACCTCGGAGACCTCGAGATCGAAGTCGTCGGAGCGCTTCTTGTTGAAGCCGATGCCCTGAGGAATGGCCTCGTTGAAGATCAGGCGGCCAAGGGTGACGTTGTTCTCCACCAGCTTGGTGCGCTTGACGGTGACGGTGTTGCCCTCGGCGTCGGTCTCCCGGAACTCGCGGGTGATCCGCACCTTGATGGGCGCGTGGAGACCGAGCTGATGGTTGGCGTAGGCCATCATGGCCTCGTCCACATCGCGGAAGCAACGCCCCTCGCCGGGCTCACCGGGCTTATCCATGGTGAGGTAGTAGGAGCCGAGGATCATATCCTGAGTAGGCACGGTGACAGCCTTACCGTCCACGGGCTTCAGGAGGTTGTTGGCGGAGAGCATGAGGAAGCGGGCCTCGGCCTGAGCCTCCACCGACAGGGGAACGTGCACAGGCATCTGGTCGCCGTCGAAGTCGGCGTTGAAGGCGGTACACACCAGGGGGTGCAGCTTGATGGCGCGGCCCTCCACCAGCACGGGCTCGAAGGCCTGGATGGACAGGCGGTGCAGGGTAGGCGCGCGGTTCAGGAGCACGGGATGCTCCTTGATGACGTTCTCCAGAGCGTCGTAGACCTCGGGGAACACCCGCTCGATCTTCTTCTGGGCTTCCTTGACGTTGGTGGCCTTGCCCATCTCCACGAGACGCTTGACCACGAAGGGCTTGAAGAGCTCCAGAGCCATCTCCTTAGGCAGACCGCACTGGTAAATCTTCAGGGTAGGACCGACCACGATAACCGAACGGCCGGAGTAGTCCACGCGCTTACCCAAGAGGTTCTGACGGAAACGGCCCTGCTTACCGCGGAGCATTTCGGACAGAGACTTGAGGGGGCGGTTGGAGGGACCCGTGACGGGCTTGCCGCGGCGGCCGTTGTCGATCAGCGCGTCCACGGCCTCCTGGAGCATTCTCTTCTCGTTGCGGATGACGATGTCGGGGGTATGGATCTCAAGCAGCTTCTTGAGACGGTTGTTACGGGCGATGACACGGCGGTACAGCTCGTTGAGGTCGGAGGAGGCGAAGCGGCCGCCGTCAAGCTGCACCATGGAACGGATGTCGGGGGGGATGACGGGCAACACGTCCAGCACCATCCACTCCAGCTTGTTACCGGAGGTGCGGAAGGCCTCGATGACCTCCAGACGCTTGATGATACGGGTCTTTTTCTGACCCGAGGCGCGCTCCAGATCGCTCTTGAGCTGCGCGGAGAGCTCGTTTACGTCGATGCGGGCCAGCAGCTCCTTGATGGCCTCGGCACCCATGCCCACGCGGAACTCGTTTCCGTACATCTCGCGGTACTCCACGTACTGCTTCTCGGAGAGGACGGTACCCGCCATGAGGGGAGTGTTGCCGGGATCCAGCACCACGTTCTCGGCGAAGTAGAGCACCTGCTCAAGCTGCTTGGGAGAGATGTCCAGCACCAGAGCCATACGGGAGGGGATAGCCTTGAAGTACCAGATGTGGGATACGGGGGAGGCCAGCTCGATGTGACCCATGCGCTCGCGGCGCACCTTCTTGGTGGTGACGTCCACGCCGCACTTCTCGCACTTGATGACCTCTTTACTGTGGGAATTCTTATATTTACCGCACATACAGGCGCCGTCCTTGGTGGGACCGAAGATGCGCTCGCAGAACAGACCGCCGATCTCGGCCTTCAGAGTGCGGTAGTTGATGGTCTCGGGCTTTTCCACTTCGCCGTAGGACCACTTGCGGATCATTTCCGGAGATGCCAAACCGATCTTAATGGATGAAATTTCGTTACGCTCCACAGTTCTTCTCCATTCATAATATATATTGTGGTCTGCCGTCGGGGGCAGGGCGTATCGCCTGCCCCGACGGGATTCATAAACTCAGGGGGGGACTCTAAACGGGGGGACGGGGGATCACTCGTCGTAGGACTCGTCCTCATAGGACTCGGCCTCAAACTCGATCTCCTCCTCGTAGAAATCGTCCTCCCGACCGCTCATCTCGTAGCCGTCCAGCTCGCTCTTCTCCACGAGGTAGCCATCCGACAGCGCGTCGGTTGCCACGGTCTGACCCACGGCGGCATCGGTATCGTCCTCATCCATGATGCGGCGGTCAACGCGGGGGTTATGACGGCGGTAGGTAGGAGCGTCGTCGTCAGCGCCCAGGGTAGACAGATCGATCTCCTCGCCCTTGCTGTTCAGGACGCGGATATCCAGAGCCAGCGCCTGAAGCTCCTTGACCAGCACCTTAAAGGACTCGGGCACACCGGGGGTAGGAATGTTCTGACCCTTGATGATAGCCTCGTAAGCCTTGCGGCGACCGGTGATGTCGTCGGACTTGACGGTGAGGATCTCCTGTAGGGTGTAGGCGGCACCGTAGGCCTCCAGAGCCCAGACCTCCATCTCGCCGAATCTCTGTCCGCCGAACTGTGCCTTACCGCCCAGAGGCTGCTGAGTGACCAGCGAGTAAGGACCGTTGGAGCGGGCGTGGATCTTATCGTCAACCAGATGGTGCAGCTTGAGGTAGTACATGATACCCACGGTAACGGGGTTATCGAAGGGCTCGCCGGTACGGCCGTCGTACAGCACGGTCTTACCGTCGAAGAGGCGCAGGCCGTCAGCCACACGGAGGGACTCCACGTAGGCAGTGTTGCCCTTCTCGTCGGGGGTGAGCTTGCGGTACTGTCTGTTGCCGTTCTCGTCGTAGGTCAGCTCGAAGAGATCCTTACCCTCGGGGTTCTCGCCGGCGAACAGGGGACGGCTGTAGTCGGCCATCTGCAGGCACTCGGAGATGTCGCGCTCGTTCGCGCCGTCGAACACGGGGGTCATGATCTTCCAGCCGAGGCGGCGGGAGGCGATACCGAGGTGAACCTCCAGCACCTGACCGATGTTCATACGGGAAGGCACGCCCAGCGGGTTCAGGACGATGTCCAGAGGCGTACCGTCGGGCAGGAAGGGCATATCCTCGGGAGGCAGGATGCGGGAGACCACACCCTTGTTACCGTGGCGGCCTGCCATCTTATCACCCACCGAGATCTTTCTCTTCTGGGCGATGTAAACCTTGACCACGCGGTTGACCGAGGCGGGCAGATCGTCGCCGGCCTCGCGGGAGAATACGCGGATGTCCACCACCACGCCCGACTCACCGTGGGGCAGGCGGAGGGAGGTATCACGAACCTCGCGGGCCTTTTCACCGAAGATGGCGCGGAGGAGTCTCTCCTCAGCGGTCAGCTCGGTCTCGCCCTTGGGGGTGATCTTACCCACCAGAATGTCACCGGCGCGAACCTCGGTACCCTTCTTGACGATACCCTCGGCATTCAGATCCTTCAAAACGTCCTCGCCGACGTTGGGGATCTCGCGGGTGATCTCCTCAGGGCCCAGCTTGGTGTCGCGGGCCTCGTGGGTGTATTCCTCGATATGGAGGGAGGTATACACGTCGTCGCGGACCAGTCTCTCATTCAGAAGGACTGCATCCTCGTAGTTGTAGCCCTCCCAGGTCATGAAGCCGATGAGGGCGTTCTTACCCAGAGCGACCTCGCCGTTGGAGGTTGCGGGGCCGTCGGCGATGACCTGACCCTTCTCCACGAGCTGACCGAACCTGACCACGGGTCTCTGGTTGAAGCAGGTGCCCTGGTTGGTTCTCTTGAACTTACGGAGGCGGTAGGTATCCTTCACGCCCTCGTCGGTGACGATGATAATCTTGTCGGCCTCCACGCGCTCTACGCGACCCGCGTTGCGGGCGACGATGACCACGCCGGAATCCACGGCGGCCTTGTACTCCATACCCGTACCGACGATGGGAGAGTCCGTGACCATCAGAGGCACGGCCTGCTTCTGCATGTTCGCGCCCATCAGAGCACGGGAGTTATCGTCATTCTCCAGGAAGGGGATCATAGCGGTCGCCACCGACACCACCATCTTGGGAGACACGTCCATGTAGTCGATGCGGGCGGCATCGATGGAGGCGATCTCGGTGGTCTCGCGGGCTGTTACCTTGGCGTTGACGAAGCAGCCGTTCTCGTCCAGGGGCTCGTTTGCCTGCGCGACGATGAAGCGATCCTCCATGTCAGCAGTCATATACACCACCTCGTCGGTGACGCGGTGGGTCACATTGCCGTTTTCGTCGGTCTCGTGAACCACCTTACGGTAGGGAGCCTCGATGAAGCCGTACTCGCTGATGCGGGCGTAGGTGGTCAGGTAGGAGATCAGACCGATGTTGGGACCTCCGGGGGTCTCGATGGGGCACATACGGCCGTAGTGGGTGTAGTGCACGTCACGGACGTCGAAGGAGGCGCGGTCACGGGACAGACCGCCGGGACCCAGCGCGGACAGACGGCGGCGGTGGGTCAGCTCGGCCAGGGGGTTATTCTGGTCGGCGAACTGGGAAAGCTGGGAGGAGCCGAAGAACTCGCGGATGACGGTGGCCACGGGGCGGATGTTGATGAGCGCCTGGGGGGTCAGCTTATCGTTATCCTGGGTAGTCATGCGCTCCTTGATGATCTTCTCCATGCGGACAAAGCCGATGCGGAGCTGGTTCTGGAGCTGCTCGCCCACGGAGCGGATGCGGCGGTTGCCCAGATGGTCGATGTCGTCCACCTCACCCACGTCGTGGGTCAGGTTGAGCATATAATTAATGGAAGCGAAAATATCGTCCTTGGTGATGTGCTTGGGGCACAGCTCGGCGATGCGCTCCTTGACCAGAGCCTTCATAGCGTCGAGGTCGCCCTCGGCTGCCTCCATGATCTCGCGGAGGACGGCGATGCGCACACGCTCCTTGACACCGCAGTCGGAAAGATCCATACCAATGATGTACTCGGGCTCCAGGGTGTTGTTGGACAGCACCTTCACGGTCTCGCCGTTGTCCAGCTCGATCATGATCTCATTGATACCGGCGCGCTCCACCTGAAGAGCCATATCGTGGGTCAGGACGGTGCCCGCCTCAAAGACCACCTCACCGGTGAAGGGGGAGACGGCGGCCTCGGCCAGCTTACGGTTGGCGATACGGGCAGAGATAGCCACCTTCTTGTCGAACTTGTAGCGACCCACGGGGGCGATGTCGTAACGCTTGGGATCGAAGAAGTAGTTGTTGATCAGGCTCTCGGCCGACTCCACGATGGCGGGCTCGCCGGGGCGGAGCTTCTTGTAGATCTCCTTCAGAGCCTCCACGTGGGCGGTGGTGCGGTTGGCAGCGGCCAGGTTCTCGCACTCGTCCTTGTCGAAGGTGCTCTTCAGACGCTCGTCCTCACCCAGAAGGGCGTAGATCTCGTCCCGGGTCTCGGGACCCAGCGCACGGATGAACATGGTCATGGGAACCTTACGGGTCTTATCGATGCGGACGTAGATCACGCCGTTGATGTCGGTCTCGTACTCCAGCCACGCGCCGCGGTAGGGGATGATCTGGGCGGCGTAGGTACGCTTACCGGTCTTGTCGATCTCGGAGGCGTAGTACATACCGGGGGAGCGGATGATCTGGGAAACGATGACGCGCTCCGCGCCGTTGATGACGAAGGTGCCGTTCTCGGTCATGAGGGGGAACTCACCCATGAAGATGTCGGTCTGCTTGACCTCACCCGTCTGCTTGTTGGTGAGGCGGACGTTGACCTTCAGGGGGGCGGCGTAGTTCACGTCGCGCTCCTTACATTCCTCCACCGGGTAGTTGGGGTTGGCGGTATCCAGGCTGAAGGAGATGAACTCGATGAGGAGGTTGCCCGAAAAATCGGTGATGGGGGAGACCTCGTGCAACACCTCAGTCAGTCCCTCCTCGAGAAACCACTTGTAGGACTTGGTCTGGATCTCCACCAGATCGGGCAGCTCCAGATTGAAGCGGGTGCGGGAGAAGGACTTACGGACGTTCTCGCCGAGTCTCTGATCTTTCAGATTGAGCATTCAGTTAATCACTCCATTTCCATGCGTTGCGGGGATCTTTGACGATTCCCTCTGTGGCACCGTCGGGCGAATTCCCGAGCGGCGGCGGGGGTGGGAATAGCGGGGGAATATATGGAGGAATGCCCCGCACATCCTCAAAACACGTCGGCGCGCACGTCAGGGACCTCATGGGTCAAACGGACAACCCAAGGACACGGCAAATGTCTCGGTCGAAGTCGTATGGAACGCTCGCCTTTCGTATTCGTCAGATTGCACAAGGAAAACCTCGAAAAATCGCTTTTCTTTGACCGCGGAACCTGTCGGAAGGCAGAAATAGCCCTAGTGAAAGCGATTATAATGCAGTTTACTATTTTACCACAGAAAGCAAGTATTGTCAAGGGGTTTTCACAAAATATTTGAAAGAATTTTCGGACTTGATAAAAATAGACAAAAGCCGCCCCCGCCGTTCCCTTTCGCGATCTGCCCTTTCCATGGGGTTTCGGGGCGGTTTTTTCAGAGAAGAAATATTGGGGCAGAACAAAGAATTGGGGTTTAACGGTGAGATACAAAGATACAAGATACGAGATACAAGATATGAAAAGACCTTATGGCGACTTCCGTTTCTATATCTTGTATCTTGTATCGGCCGAGCTTGCTCGGCGCGTATCTTGTATCTCTCTGCTGAGCGGAGCTCAGCGACAAACCCAAATTTGAAGGTCGGCTAAACAGTTACACCCAAATTTAAAAGCCGAACCCATACTCACAAGGGAATGTTTCCCCATACCCCTTGCCAAACCGACAAAAATGTGATACAATAGATGCAGAACTCAATTCCCCCGAAAGGACACGCCTATGCCCACCATCACCGATTTTCTCCCCCTGACCCGCGCCGACATGGATGCCCGCAGGTGGGACCGTCCCGACTTCGTGTACGTTACGGGTGACGCCTACGTGGATCACCCCTCCTTTGGCGTGTCCATCATCTCCCGCGTGCTGGAGGCTGAGGGCTTTCGGGTGGCCATCCTCTCCCAGCCCGACTACAAGTCCGCCGAGGCCTTCAAGGAGTTCGGCCGTCCCCGTCTGGGGTTTCTCGTGACGGCGGGCAACATCGACTCCATGGTGGCCCACTACACCGCCGCCAAGCGCAGGCGCACCTACGACTACTACTCGGCGGGAGGCAAGATGGGGAACCGCCCCGACCGCGCCACCATCGTCTACTCCAACCGCATCCGCGAGGCCTTTGGGGACGTGCCCATCATCCTGGGGGGTCTGGAGGCCTCCCTGCGGCGATTTGCCCACTACGATTACTGGGACGATAAGGTGCGCCGATCCGTACTGGTGGACAGCCGCGCCGACCTCCTGACCTACGGCATGGGGGAGAACATCCTCCGCCGTATCGCGAGGCTCCTCGACAAGGGTGTTCCCATCCGCAAAATACGCGACGTGCGGGGTACTGTTTACCTCTGCAAGGCAGAGGAGCGCGACACCGTCCATTTTCCCGTGGCCGCTACCTTTGATTACAACGACCTCAAGACCGACAAGCGGAAGTACGCCGAGGCCTTCGGGGTGCAGTACAGGAATCAGGACGCTATAGGCGGCAAGGCCATCTGCGAGATCTACGATAACAAGCTCCTGGTCCAGAATCCCCCCATGCCTCCTCTGGAGCGTGAGGAGCTGGATGCGGTCTACGCCCTGCCCTACACCCGCACCTACCACCCCTCCTACGAAAAGGACGGCGGTGTCCCCGGCATTGAGGAGGTGCGCTTTTCGGTGACTCACAACCGCGGGTGCTTCGGCGCCTGCAACTTCTGCGCGCTGGCCTTCCATCAGGGGCGCACCGTCCGCTCCCGCAGCATCGAGTCGGTGGTGGCGGAGGCGAAGCAAATTACAGAAATGCCCGACTTCAAGGGTTACATCCACGACGTGGGCGGTCCCACCGCCAATTTCCGTTATCCCGCCTGCAAGAAGCAGCTCACGCACGGGGTCTGCGCCCATCGGAAATGCCTCGCCCCCAAGCCCTGCCCCAACCTAATCGCGGATCATTCGGAATACGTCGAGCTTCTGAAGGCCATCGAGTCTCTGCCCAAGGTAAAGAAGGTCTTTATCCGCTCGGGCATCCGCTTCGACTATCTGCTGGCCGACCCCGACGATACCTTCTTCCGCAAGCTGGTGCGGGATCACGTGTCGGGGCAGCTCAAGGTGGCTCCCGAGCACTGCGCCTCCCCCGTTCTGCGGTGCATGGGCAAGCCCGACTTCCACGTGTACGAGACCTTCCGAGGGAAGTATTTCGAGCTGTCCGAGGCCTGCGGCAAGGAGCAGTACCTGGTTCCCTACCTCATGTCCAGCCACCCCGGCTCTACTCTGAACGAGGCCATCGAGCTGGCTCTCTGCCTCAAGCGGGATCACTACGCCCCCGAGCAGGTGCAGGACTACTACCCCACCCCCGGCACCGCCTCCACGGTCATGTTCTACACGGGCATCAACCCCATGGACATGAAGCCCGTCCACGTGGTGACGGATTACCACGAAAAGCAGCTCCAGCGAGCCCTTCTCCAGTTCAACCGCCCCGAGAACGCCGAGCTGGTTCGTGAGGCTCTCATCAAAGCGGGGAGAACCGACCTCATCGGCTTCGGTCCCGAGTGTCTGGTCAAGCCCGCGGGAGGTCGATCCATGCCCCGCGGCGACAGCGGCAGAGCCACGGGTGGCAGAGCCGCGGGCAACAAAACAACCAATAAGCCCGCTCCCAAGAGGGGAGAGGGCGATCGCAAGGGCGGTAAGCTCTCCCCTCCCGCCGCCAAGGGAAAGGGGAAGCCCACCGCAAAACCCACCGCAAAGGGAGCGGCAATACCCCACAAGGGTGGCAAGTCCGCGCCCAAAGGCAACAAAGGAAGGAGGTAAGCCATGGCTCTGACCATACTTAAGGAAGCCGACTTCCGCAAAGCCCTCAAGACCGCCCCCACGGGAGGCTACCTCTTCTTCGGCGAGGAGGACTATATGAAGTCCGCCGCCCTCCGCATGGCGCGCCGGTCAGTCACCGAGGTCGAACCCGCCATGGCTGCCTTCAATGACATCCGTCTGGACGGGCTGGACTTCACCCCCGCCGCCCTGCTGGATGCCATGACCGTCCCGCCCATGGGTGCCGAGCGCAAGATCATTACGGTGACGGGTCTCAACCTCTCCGCCCTGCGCGCCGCCGAGATGGACAAGCTCTGCGAGGCGCTGTCCGAGATCCCCGATTACCCCTACAATCTGGTGATCCTCTCCGCCGCCGCCGACACCTTTGACCCCGGCAGCCTCCCCAAGAAGCCCTCGGAGATGCTGACAAGCCTTTCCGAGTACCTGACCCCCGTGTGGTTCGAGCGCAATACCCCCGCAAAGCTGGCGGGCTGGGTGCAGAAGCACTACCTCCACGGCGGGGTACAGGCCGATCCCGCGGTCTGTCGGTTCACGGTGGAGTATTGCGGGAGGAATATGTTCACGTTGGCGGGGGAGATCGATAAGGTGGTGTGCTACGTCCGCGCCCACGGGCGGGATACCGCTACCGAGGCAGACATTCGCACCGCCGCCATCCCCGCCATGGAGTACGATGCCTTCGCCTTTACCAACGCCATCATGGAGCGCAGGCGAGCTGACGCGCTGGATATTCTCTCCGACCTGAAGCTCCGTCGGGTGGAGCCTCTGTATATCCTGTCCGAGGTCTCCCGCGTGGTCTGCGATCTTTTGTCCGTCCGCGCCATGGCCGACGGCGGGCGCACCCCCGCCGAGATCGGGAGCGAGCTGAAGATGCACGAGTATCGGGTGGGGCTCTACCTAAAGCAAGCCCGCAAGACCGATCTCACTCTCCTGCGCAACGCCGTCACCGCCGCCGAGTCCGCCGACCGCGCCCTGAAGCGATCCGCCGCCGACGGCTACGGGATCATCGAGCGGTTGATCTGTACGCTTTGATTTCACTATAATAGAAAAAGGGTGGCGAAGGACCGGTTCCCATAAGGAAGGTGTCTTTCTCTTTGTAAGGACAGGCATCCTCGACGGTCTATTAAGATACATTTGCGCCGCAGAAGGCAAAGAGCAACCCCGACAGACATCAAAAATCTGTCGGGGTTTGCATGTTTCATGGATTATGAGATTTTTCATGAATGATCCATTTGTCGTTTTGGG